>NZ_JBNNVQ010000153.1:0-9968 GCF_050280625.1 Pseudomonas sp. NPDC089569 | reverse complement strand
CACCTTTTCACCCTTACCGGCGCCGAAGCGCTTAGGCGGTTATTTTCTGTGGCACTTTCCGTAGGCTCGCGCCTCCCAGGCGTTACCTGGCACTTCGCCCTATGGAGCCCGGACTTTCCTCCCCCCTCTAATTTTCATAGAGGGCAGCGACTGTCCGATCGACTCTCCGCCGCGAAGGTTAACGGCAGAGCGCCCGAAGAACAAGCGATAAAAGCCTCCAGGCATGTCGGCATGCCGGGTTTCACTCGCCCTTCTGTTTATCCAGCGCGAGCTGATACAGAACGTTCTTGCGCTCACCGGTAATTTGCGCCGCCAGTGCCGCAGCCCGCTTGAGCGGCATTTCTTCGAGCAATAGATCGAGAATGCGCAACGCCTCGCTGCTGACGGCCTCCTCACCTTCGGGCGCCGACCAGCCCGCCACCAGCACCACGCACTCGCCTCGCTGCTGGTTGCTGTCGGACTCAACAAACCGGCGCAACTCGGCCAGCGGCAGCCCCTTGAGGGTTTCGAATGTCTTGGTCAGCTCGCGCGCCAGCAAGGCCGGGCGCTCGGCGCCGAACACCAGCTCCATGTCCTGCAGACATTCAAGAATACGGTGCGGAGCTTCATAAAAGATCAGCGTGCGCGGCTCCTCTTTTATCGATTCCAGACGAGCACGCCTTCCGACCGCCTTGGCCGGCAAAAAACCTTCGAAGATGAAACGGTCCGACGGCAACCCTGCCGCAGACAATGCAGCAATCAGGGCACAGGCGCCGGGCACCGGAACGACATTGACCCCGGCCGCGCGAGCCTGACGCACCAAGTGATAACCCGGATCGGATATCAGCGGCGTGCCCGCATCAGATATCAGCGCGACATCATCTCCGGCCAACAGCCGGGTAATGAAGCGACTGCCCTCATCGCGCTCATTGTGCTCATGACAGGCCGCCAACGGCGTAGAAATGCCAAAGTGCTGCAGCAAGCGCTGGGAATGGCGGGTGTCTTCGGCGGCGATCAATGCAACCTCGCGCAGGATCTTCAGCGCACGCGCACTGATGTCGTCCAGGTTGCCGATGGGCGTCGCCACCACATAAAGCGAGCCCACAGCGGAATTCAAAGCACCCGGAACAGTCAAAGCGCACACCTCATGATCGATAAAGCCGGCATTGTAACGCGTAGAGCGGCCGGCGATGTGCGCAAGCCTCACTCGGTTTCATGGCTTTTTGTGCCGCAAAGCAACATTTGCACCAGCTAAATTGATCGATTCACGCCAGCAACATCGCGCCCCGGCCAGCGCTTGGGTACAATTCCACGCTAATTTGATCGAGTATCAGGAACACTACATGATCGCTTGCCTGCGGCTGTTCACTGCCCTCTGCCTCGCTGCCTTGCTGGCGGCTTGCGCCAGCTCGCCTTCCTCCAGCCTTGGCGAACTTCCACGGACCCCGGATGCCAGTATCGAGCAATTGCTCGAGAAAGCCGCCCAAAGCAAATCGCCGGAAGATGCGGCCCTGCTGCGCCTGAGCGCGGCAGACCTTGCGTACCACCAGGGTAACGCCGCTCAATCCGCGCAGATCCTGCAACAGGTACCCGTGGAGCAACTCAAACCCGGCCAACAGGTTTTCGCCAGCACGCTGTCCGCTGAACTGGCCATGACCCGCAACCAGCCGAAAGCTGCCCTGACCGCCCTGAGCCATCCAAGCATGCAACGCCTCGGCGAGCTGCCACAGGAGCAGCAGGTCCGCACCGGTACCGTCCACGCACGCGCCCTTGAAGCCGATGGCCAGACTCTGGCCGCCGCTCGCGAACGCATCTTCATCGCGCCGATGTTGAGCGGTGACGCCGCCAGCAAAAACCACGAAGCGATCTGGGCGCTGGTCGCCTCGCTGCCGACCGATCAATTGCAGCCGAACAATACCGATGTACTCGGCGGCTGGATGGGTCTGGCACTGGCAGTGAAAACCGCCGCGACAGTTGAACAACAGCAGGCCGCCATCGACAACTGGCGCGCACAGAACCCCAAACACCCAGCGGCCGTTCAACTGCCGCTGCCATTGACCAAACTCAAGGAGCTGGCCGGCCAGCCATTGAGCAAGATTGCCCTGCTGCTGCCTCAGGATGGCCCCCTGGCCTCGGTCGGCAAAGCACTGCGTGAAGGCTTCATGGCCGCGCACTACCAGGCACAACAGGCCGGGCAGAAGCCTCCAGCCATCGAGTTCTACGACAGTTCCCGCCTGACCTCCCTCGACGAGTTCTACCGCAAGGCCCAGGCCGATGGCGTACAACTGGTCGTCGGCCCACTGGAAAAACCACTGGTCAAACAACTGAGCACTCGCCCGCAACTGCCGATCACCACCCTGGCACTGAACTACAGCGAAGGCGAACAAGGTCCGGCGCAACTGTTCCAGTTTGGTCTTGCCGCCGAGGACGAAGCCCGCGAGGTTTCCCGTCGCGCGCGTGCCGACGGCCTGCATCGTGCCGCCATCATGGTGCCGAAAGGCGAATGGGGCGACCGCGTACTTCGAGCCTTCAGCCAGGACTGGCAAGCCAACGGCGGCAGCATCGTCGCCACCGAACGCGTTGACCAACCCGTTCAATTGGCCCAACAGATTGCCGACATGTTCCAGCTGCGCCAGAGTGAAGGTCGCGCCAAGAGCCTGCAAAGCACCGTAGGCTCGCAGGTCACCGCCCAGCCTTCCCGCCGTCAGGACATCGAGTTCATCTTCCTGGCCGCGACACCGCAACAGGCCCAGCAGATCAAACCGACTCTGAACTTCCAATACGCGGGCGATGTTCCGGTTTACGCCACATCCCATGTATTCAGCGCCAGTGGCGATGTGAACCAGTACAACGACATGAACGGCATTCGCTTCTGCGAAACCCCATGGCTGCTGGACGCCAACGATCCGCTGCGCAAACAGGTCACCGCGCAATGGCCGCAAGCGGCCAGCAGCCTGGGTCGCCTGTACGCAATGGGTGTCGACGCGTATCGCCTGGCACCACGCCTGGGACAACTCAAGGCCCTGCCGGACAGCCGCATCGAAGGCCTGTCGGGCAGCCTGGGCATGACCCAGAACCAGCGCGTCGTCCGGCAGTTGCCTTGGGCGCAATTCGTCAATGGCCAGGTTCAGCGACTGCCGGACAGCTCACGCTGATGCCTGACAGGTCACGCCAGCAACGTGGCAAGGATGCCGAGCGCCAGGCGCTCGAGCATCTTCAGCAACAAGGTCTGCGCCTGCTGGCGCAGAACTGGTTGTGTAAACGCGGCGAGCTTGATCTGGTCATGCTGGACGGCGATACAGTAGTATTCGTTGAAGTTCGTTACAGAAAGAACACTCAATGGGGTGGCGCGCTCGATAGCATCGATGAGCGCAAACGGCAGAAGCTGATTTTTGCCGCGCAGTTTTTTCTTCAGCGCGAGTCACGCTGGGCCAATTCCCCTTGCCGTTTCGACGTGGTCGCCATTGATAGCGATCTCGATCAGCTGAACTGGTTACAGAATGCCTTCGACTGCTGATTGCCTGCACCACGAACCGGACAACACTCAATACTTTTGCTCTTTGTTTTGCGGGCTGCACTTTCACGTGCCGGAAAGCCGCGCTCATTAAGGTCACACTGATGGACATGCAATCGCGAATTCGCCAGCTTTTTCAGGCCAGTATCGACGCCAAGCAACAGGCGATGGAAGTACTTGCACCGCACATCGAGCAAGCCAGCCAGGTCATGGTCAACGCCTTGCTCAACGAAGGCAAAATGCTTTCCTGCGGCAACGGCGGCTCTGCTGGCGACGCCCAGCACTTTTCGTCCGAGCTGCTCAACCGGTTCGAGCGTGAGCGCCCGAGCCTGCCCGCCATAGCCCTGACCACCGACAGCTCGACAATCACCTCGATCGCCAATGACTACAGCTATAACGAGGTTTTCTCCAAGCAGATCCGCGCCCTTGGCCAACCGGGCGATGTACTGCTGGCGATTTCCACCAGCGGCAACTCGGCAAACATCATTCAAGCGATCCAGGCCGCACATGATCGCGAAATGATTGTCGTAGCTTTGACCGGTCGCGATGGCGGCGGCATGGCGTCGCTGCTATTGCCCGAGGACGTGGAGATTCGCGTACCGGCCAGCGTCACCGCACGCATTCAGGAAGTCCACCTGCTGGCGATCCATTGCCTTTGCGACTTGATCGACAGCCAACTGTTCGGGAGTGAAGAATGACCCCTAATCGCCTCGGCCTACTGGCCCTGACCCTGTGCCTCGGCATCAGCGGTTGCACTTCGGTGGTAAACGCCAGTCGCGAAGCACCGATCGAAGATGATCGCGGCACTCGTACCCTCGGCAGCAAGATCGACGATTCCCTGATCGATACCAAGGTTGGCGTGAATATCGCCAAAGCCGACCCTGCCCTGGACAACGACTCTCACATCGTCGTCACCAGCTTCAACGGCGTGGTGCTGCTTGCCGGTCAAACACCGCGAGCCGACCTCAAGGCCAAGGCCGAACAGGCTGCCGCCGCCGTTCAGCGCGTAAAGACCGTGCACAACGAACTGCAGATTCTGCCGCCTTCGGGCTTCCTTGCCCGCCAGAACGACACCTGGCTGACGTCCAAGATCAAGACCCAGATGCTCACCGACCCGAACATCCCCGGTTCGCGCATCAAGGTTGTCACCGAAAACGGCATCGTCTACCTGCTAGGCCTGCTGACCAAGCAGGAAGCCGCCCAGGCGACCAACCTGGTGCAGGGCGTTTCGGGCGTGCAGAAGATCGTGAAGCTGTTCGAGTACATCGACTGAGGTTCGTCGGCGTTGGTGATTCTGAAATCGCCTTCGCCCCCCCCGTAGGAGCCAGGCTTGCCGGCGAAGGCGATCTCAAGGACGTCTTCGCTGTAGGAGCCAGGCTCGCCGGCGAAGGCGATTTCAAGGGCCCCCTTCACCCCGTAGGAGCCAGGCTTGCCGGCGAAAGCGATTTCGAGGACGCCTTCGCCGGCAAGTCGGATCGCCGCACCGCTGGCTCCTACAAGAAATAAAAAAGGGCGATCCTTGCGGATCGCCCTTTTTCATTTCACCACTTTCAGGCTTGGCCGGCCACTGGGGCGAGGCGGCTCGCTGTCCGGCGGCGGGATATCGTCATCCGGCTCGATCTCACCCTCATCTTCCATGGGCGCCTCCAGATCAAACACCATTCCCTGACCGTTTTCCCGGGCGTAGATACCCAGGATCGAAGCAATAGGCACGTAAAGCGTGTGTGGCACACCACCAAAGCGACCTTCGAAGCTCACCGCCTCGTTGTCCATATGCAGATGACGCACTGCTTGTGGCGATACGTTCAGGACGATTTGCCCGTCACTGGCAAAACCCTGCGGCACCTGCACCGATGGATACTCGGAATTGACCAGCATGTGCGGGGTGCAGTCATTGTCCACAATCCACTCATAGAGCGCGCGGACCAGATAAGGTCGACTGGAGTTCATAGCGGCTCCTTAAGCCTTAGCGCATTTCGCGTTCGACGCCAGACAGACTCGCCTGGAAAGCCTCGCGCGCAAACTGGCGCTCCATATAATCAAGCAGCGGCTTGGCAGGCCGCGGCAGTTCTATACCCAGAATCGGCAATCGCCACAATATTGGCAATAGGCAGCAATCCACCAGGCTTTGTTCCTCACTGAGGAAAAACGGCTTGTCGGCAAACAATGGCGACACACCCGTCAGGCTTTCGCGCAGCTCTTTACGCGCCACGGCGCGAGCCGCCTCCTTGGTCCGCGAATCCAGAATCTGATCCACCAGACCGCACCAGTCTCGCTGGATGCGATGCATCAGCAGCCGACTATTGGCACGCGCCACTGGATAAACCGGCAGCAGTGGCGGATGCGGGTAACGCTCATCCAGATACTCCATTACAACCGTAGACTCCCACAATGCCAGGTCACGATCGACCAGGGTGGGCAAACTGCCGTAAGGATTCACTTCGATCAGTTTAGGCGGCTGGCGGCCAGCTTCCACGTAGATGATCTCGGCGCTGACACCCTTCTCTGCCAGTACGATTCGCACTCGGTGGGAATAGTGGTCGGCGGGGTCGGAGTAACAGGCCAACCGATTGGTCACGCCCATGGCGATCCTCCTCGCTTGTAAAAATGATCGAAAGCGGAAAAACGAGCGCGCCCAGAGGACGTCTCCCGTAACACCTGGCTGACCAGGTTCGTTACACCATCAGAGACGCCCTTGGGCGCGCGCGATTAACAGCAATAGCTTGAAGCTTTATCAGTGCACGTCTTTCCAGTATTCACGCTTGAGCAAGTAAGCGAATACGAAGAAGAACGCCAGGTACAGCAATACATAGGTACCGATGCGCTGATGTTGCAACTTAACCGGGTTAGCCGAGTAAGCCAGGAAGGTTACCAGATTCTTGACCTTCTCATCGAACTGCTCTTCGGTCAGAGAACCGCTCTTGGGCACGATGGTCAATTGATCGCACGCTTCATGAGTCAGTGCCGTACCGGTCAACGGATCGTATTGCTTCTTTCCGTCCTCGACGATTTGAACCTGCTTGCAGCCAACGACCTGGCGACCTTGCAGGCCCACCAGGACGTTAGGCATGCCGACGTTCGGGAAGACCTTGTTGTTCACACCCCACGGACGTGAAGGATCCTCATAGAACGACCTCAGGTAGCCGTATAGCCAGTCAGTACCACGAACACGAGCAACCAGCGTCAAGTCCGGTGGCGCCGCACCGAACCAGGTCTTGGCATCGGCCGGCTGCATGCCGACGCTCATGTGATCGCCGATCTTGGCGCCGGTGAACACCAGCTTCTCGAGCATCAGCTCGTGAGGAATACCCAGGTCGTCGGCAACGCGCTCGTAGCGCTGGAATTTGGCGCTATGGCAACCCATGCAATAGTTGGCGAACGTACGCGCACCATCCTGCATGGCCGCCTTGTCGGAGACGTCGATATCGATTTTTTCGAGTTCCGGGCCACCGTGTTCTGCTGCAAAAGCGAATACTGGCAGCGCAGCAAGCATCAATACTGCAAATAGCTTTTTCATCAGCCAGTCACCCTTTCCGGAACCGGTTTGGTCTTCTCGAGCCTTGTATAGAACGGCATCAGAATGAAGTAGGCGAAGTACAGGAATGTACAAACCTGCGACAGCAGCGTGCGCTCCGGAGTCGGTGCCAGAACGCCCAGCACGCCCAGGATCACGAACGCAATGCAGAACACCCACAGCCAGATCTTGCTCAGCCAGCCTTTGTAGCGCATCGACTTGACCGGACTGCGGTCCAGCCACGGCAGGACGAACAGCACCGCAATGGCCGCACCCATGGCGATTACGCCAAAGAGCTTGTCCGGAACGGCACGCAAGATCGCGTAGAACGGGGTGAAGTACCAGACCGGAGCGATATGTTCCGGGGTCTTGAAGGCGTTCGCCACTTCGAAGTTCGGCTTCTCGAGGAAGTACCCGCCCATTTCCGGGAAGAAGAACACGATCGAACAGAAGATGAACAGGAACACCACCACACCGACGATGTCTTTCACGGTGTAGTACGGGTGGAAGGCAATGCCGTCCAGTGGTACGCCGTTTTCGTCCTTGTGCTTCTTGATGTCCACGCCGTCCGGGTTGTTCGAGCCAACCTCGTGCAGCGCCAGGATGTGCAGCACCACCAGGCCGAGAATCACGATCGGCAAGGCAACCACATGCAGGGCAAAGAAGCGGTTCAGGGTGATACCGGAAATCAGGTAGTCACCACGAATCCACTGGGTCAGGTCGTTACCGATGACCGGGATTGCACCGAACAGCGAGATGATTACCTGGGCGCCCCAGTAGGACATCTGCCCCCACGGCAACAGGTAACCCATGAAGGCTTCCGCCATCAGCGCCAGGTAGATCAGCATGCCGAACACCCACACCAGCTCACGGGGCTTCTGATAGGAACCGTAGAGCAAGCCACGGAACATGTGCAGATAGACCACGATGAAGAACGCCGAAGCGCCGGTGGAGTGCAGCAGACGCAGAATCGAGCCGTACTCGACGTCACGCATGATGTATTCGACGGAGGCGAATGCCTCTTCCGCCGACGGGGTGTAGCTCATTGTCAGCCAGACGCCGGTAACGATCTGGTTGACCAGAACGAGCAGCGCCAGAGAGCCGAAAAAGTAGAAGAAGTTGAAGTTTTTTGGTGCGTAATACTTGCTGAGATGGTCTTCCCACATTTTGGTTGCGGGAAAGCGTGCATCAACCCAATCCATGAACTTGCTCATCACGCTTTCTCCGTATCGACGCCAATGACGATAATGTCATCGGTCTCATAGGAATGCGGGGGAACTGGCAGGTTCAAAGGCGCGGGTTGCGCCTTGAAGACGCGGCCAGCCAGGTCGTAGTGGGAACCGTGGCAAGGGCAGAAATACCCCCCTACCCAGTCCTTGCCCAGATCAGCAGGTGCCACTTCAGGACGGAACGTCGGCGAGCAACCCAGGTGCGTACAGATACCGATCAGCAGCAGAACCTCTGGCTTGATCGAACGGGTTTCCGGATCGACATAGGTCGGTTGAGTCGAGTTCTTGGAGGTCGGGTCAGACAACTGGCCCTCGATCTTTTTCAGATTCCCCAGGATTTCCTGTGTACGGCGGACGATGAATACCGGCTGACCACGCCACTCAGCAATCATCTGCTGACCTGGCTCGATTTTGCTGACATTCACTTTCACCGGTGCACCTGCGGCTTTTGCCTTGGCACTGGGAAACCATGACCCCACGAACGGGACCGCAGCCCCCACCGCTCCTGCAGCACCCACCACGGATGTGGCTGCAACCAGGAAGCGACGCCGGCCTGCATTCACGCCGTCATTGCTCATTCAGTCCTCTCCCATCAGCTTTGTGGCCTGTTAAATCAGGCATCTACTAAATAAAACTATGTACTTATAAAAATTTTGCCGAATGGTAATGAAAAGCCCCAATTCTGACAAGGTAATTGCCCCGGAGCACCACCTCTAGGCCTTGTAGTATAGGGCCTCTACGGACGTGGCAAGTTGTCACAGCGCAATTCTTTGATAAATCGCACGCACAAAAAAACGCCCAGCTCCGTGAGGAAACTGGGCGTTCTTTTTCGAACGAAGAAACGAATTAACGCTTCGAGTACTGCGGACGCTTACGCGCTTTGCGCAGACCGACTTTCTTACGTTCAACTTCACGTGCGTCGCGGGTTACGTAACCGGCTTTACGCAGAGTGCTGCGCAGAGTCTCGTCGTAGTCCATCAGAGCGCGGGTGATACCGTGGCGAATGGCGCCAGCTTGACCACTTACACCACCGCCGATCACGGTGACGTAGATGTCGAACTTCTCGACGGTCTCGGTCAGTTCCAGCGGCTGACGAACTACCATGCGGGCAGTTTCACGGCCGAAGAAAGTATCCAGCGAACGGTTGTTGATGGAGATGTTACCAGTGCCCGGACGCAGGAAAACGCGTGCGGTTGCGGTCTTGCGACGGCCAGTGCCGTAGTTTTGAGTCGCCGACATAATGAACTATTCCGTTAAATCTTCAGTTCTTGGGGCTGCTGAGCAGTATGAGGGTGTACAGCGCCCGCATAGACTTTCAGCTTACGGTACATGTCGCGACCCAGCGGGTTCTTAGGCAGCATGCCTTTTACCGCGGTCTCGATCACGCGCTCAGGGGCCTTGGCGATCAGCTTTTCAAAGTTGATCGACTTGATGCCGCCCGGGAAACCGGAGTGGGAGTAGTACATTTTGTCGGTGGTTTTGGCACCGGTAACACGTACTTGCTCAGCGTTGATCACGACGATGTAGTCGCCGGTGTCAACGTGAGGAGTGTACTCAGCTTTGTGCTTGCCACGCAGACGGCTCGCGATTTCGGTGGCCAGACGACCCAGGGTCTGACCAGCAGCGTCGACGACGAACCTGTCGCGCTTTACTGTTTCCGGTTTAGCAGTTAAAGTTTTCTTTGATTATAGCCTCGAGGGCCGCCCTGTAAAATAGTCGGAGGTTCTTACTG
>NZ_JBNNVQ010000152.1:0-10239 GCF_050280625.1 Pseudomonas sp. NPDC089569 | reverse complement strand
CCGCATCGGGGGTGCCATCGATGAAGCGCTTTTCCTGGAGTCGTGGCGCCAGGTGGTGGCGCTGCACCCGTCCCTGCGTGCCAGTTTCCAGTGGAGGGCAATCCTCTGGATGCTTATGCCAGCAACCTTAATGAGCTCGCACGCCAGGGTCGCATCGATCCGCTGGTAGGTCGTGAGCTGGAAGTCGAGCGTGTTGCGCAGATCCTGGCGCGGCGTCGCAAGAACAACCCGTTGCTGGTGGGTGAGGCGGGCGTGGGTAAAACCGCGATTGCCGAAGGCCTTGCCAAGCGCATTGTCGATAATCAGGTGCCGGACCTGCTGTCCCACAGCGTGGTCTACTCCCTCGATCTGGGGGCCTTGCTGGCCGGGACCAAATACCGCGGCGATTTCGAGAAGCGCTTCAAGGCGCTGCTGGGCGAATTGAAAAAACGTCCGCAGGCGATCCTGTTCATCGACGAAATCCACACCATCATCGGTGCAGGTGCTGCCTCCGGTGGCGTGATGGATGCCTCGAACCTGCTCAAGCCATTGCTGTCCTCCGGCGATATCCGCTGCATCGGTTCGACCACGTTCCAGGAATTTCGCGGTATCTTCGAGAAGGATCGTGCCTTGGCGCGTCGCTTCCAGAAGGTCGACGTGTCGGAGCCATCGGTGGAAGACACTGTGGGCATCCTGCGCGGTCTCAAGGGGCGTTTCGAACAGCATCACAATATCGAGTACAGCGATGAAGCGTTGCGCGCCGCCGCCGAACTGGCTTCGCGCTACATCAATGACCGGCACATGCCGGACAAGGCTATCGATGTCATTGACGAGGCGGGTGCCTTTCAGCGCCTGCAGCCGGTCGACAAGCGTGTAAAACGAATCGATGTGCCGCAGGTCGAGGACATCGTTGCGAAAATCGCGCGGATTCCGCCCAAGCATGTCACCAGTTCCGACAAGGAGCTGCTGCGTAATCTTGAGCGTGACCTGAAGTTGACGGTGTTCGGTCAGGATGCTGCCATCGATTCCCTGGCGACCGCGATCAAACTGTCTCGTGCAGGCCTCAAGTCGCCGGACAAGCCAGTCGGTTCGTTCCTGTTCGCAGGGCCTACCGGTGTCGGTAAAACCGAGGCGGCGCGTCAGCTGGCCAAGGCGCTGGGTGTCGAGTTGATTCGTTTCGACATGTCCGAGTACATGGAGCGTCATACCGTATCGCGTCTGATCGGTGCGCCTCCGGGTTATGTCGGATTCGACCAGGGTGGCCTGCTGACCGAAGCCATCACCAAGCAGCCGCATTGCGTGTTGTTGCTCGACGAGATCGAGAAGGCGCACCCGGAAGTCTTCAACCTGCTGTTGCAGGTCATGGATCACGGTACGCTGACCGATAACAACGGGCGCAAGGCGGACTTCCGTAACGTGATCGTCATCATGACGACCAACGCCGGCGCCGAAACGGCTGCGCGTGCGTCGATCGGCTTCACGCTACAGGATCATTCGTCCGATGCGATGGAAGTGATCAAGAAGAGCTTCACACCGGAGTTCCGCAATCGCCTGGACACCATCATCCAGTTTGGTCGCCTCAGTCATGAGGTCATCAAAAGCGTGGTGGACAAGTTCCTTATCGAACTTCAGGCGCAACTGGAGGACAAGCGTGTACTGCTGGAAGTCACCGACGCGGCCCGCAGCTGGCTGGCGGAAGGTGGTTACGACGCGATGATGGGTGCTCGTCCCATGGCGCGCCTGATCCAGGACAAGATCAAGCGTCCGCTGGCGGAGGAGATTCTCTTTGGCGAACTGGCCGAGCATGGCGGTGTGGTGCACATCGACATCAAGGATGGCGAGCTGACCTTCGAGTTCGAAACCACGGCCGAAATGGCCTGACGGTTATCGCGGCAAAGCAAAAAGGCGCCAATTGGCGCCTTTTTGCTTTGCGCCATTCTCCCTGTAGGAGCGAGCAGGCTCGCGATGGTCGTCAACGATAACGTGGGCATCCTGAATGCCAGTGGTGCCTGGATATCCATCGCGAGCCTGCTCGCTCCTACAGGGGGGGCGTGGGGCCAAACTGCAGACAAATAAAAAACGCCCGGTAGTGCCGGGCGTTTTTTATTGATTCGCTTAGCGAGCGCGGTAGGTGATGCGCCCTTTGCTCAAGTCATAGGGCGTCAGCTCGACGCGCACTTTGTCACCGGTAAGAATACGAATGTAGTTCTTGCGCATCTTGCCGGAGATATGCGCGGTTACGACGTGCCCATTTTCCAATTCCACGCGAAACATGGTGTTTGGCAGGGTGTCGACGACAGTGCCTTCCATTTCGAAGCTGTCTTCTTTCGACATGCAGTAAAGCCCTCGGTGTCCAGTGAATGGCCCGGTGCAACTGCGCCAGGCAAAATCGGCGTGCATTGTGCCCGAAAAATGGGGTTCAAGCCAAGGGGTTTAGGCTGTACGTTAGTTCAGGACGACCCAGCGCTGGTTCACCAGCAGCTCAATAGGGCGATATTGGGTCTTGTAGCTCATTTTTTTGCAGTTCTTGATCCAGTAGCCCAGGTACACCGCATCGAGGCCCAGGCGCCGGGCTTCGGCAATTTGCCAGAGGATGGCGTAGCGACCCAGGCTACGTCGTTCTTCAGCGGGCTCATAGAAGGTGTAGACCGCCGAAAGACCGTTCGGCAGCAGATCGGTGACGGCAATCGCCAGCAGCCGACCCTCGAGGCGGAATTCATAAAACCGTGAAAACGGCAGGTCGCGTACAAGGAATGTGGAAAATTGATCGCGGCTGGGCGGGTACATGTCGCCGTCGGCATGCCGCTCTTCGATATAGCGTTGATAAAGGTCGAAATATTCTTCGTTGAAACCCGGTTTGGCCGGGCGAACCTGCAGGTCGGCGTTGCGTTTGAAAATACGCTTCTGCTGGCGATTGGGGGTGAACTGTGCGACAGGGATGCGCGCCGGCACGCATGCATTGCAATTCTGGCAATGGGGGCGATACAGATGGTCGCCACTGCGACGAAAACCCATTTCCGACAGATCTGCATAGACATGCACATCCATGGGCTGGCTGGGGTCGAGAAACAGGGTCGTAGCCTGCTCATTGGGCAGATAGCTGCATGAGTGGGGCTGAGTGGCATAAAACTTCAAACGCGCCAACTCGGTCATGATCAACCCTCGGGATAAGCTTTTGAATAGGAGCGCATTCAACGGGTTTCCGGCGCGACGGGGAAACACTTTTTCGAGCGCCCCTCTAAGTGTAAGCCACGCCGGCAAAAGTCGCTCAGCAAACCCAGGTTGCCCGGCTGGGTTGATCCAGATACTGCGCCAGGTAACCGGCAAACGCACTGCGGGGAATCGAACGGGCGCCAAGGCTATGTAAATGGTTGGTGGGCATCTGGCAGTCGATCAGCACGAACCCTGCATCTTTCAGGTGTCGTACCAGTGTGGCAAAGCCATATTTGGATGCGTTGTCGGCATGGCTGAACATCGACTCGCCGAAAAACAGCCGTCCCATCGCCAGGCCATACAGCCCGCCAACGAGTGCGCCCTGGTCCCACACTTCCACCGAGTGTGCGTAGCCGCGTCTATGCAACTGCAGGTAGGCGTCCTGCATGGCCTGGGTAATCCAGGTGCCATCGGCATATTCCCGTGGTGCGGCGCAGGCACGGATGACGGCTGCGAAATCCTGGTCGAAGGTCACTTGATAGCGTTGTTGTCGCAGCAATTTGTTCAGGCTGCGGGAAATGTGCAGTTCGTCGGGAAACAACACGGTGCGCGGATCCGGCGACCACCAGAGTATCGGCTGACCCTCCGAGAACCAGGGAAAGCATCCGTGACGGTAAGCTTGTACCAGCCGGTCGGCGGACAGGTCGCCACCGGCAGCCAGCAGGCCGTTGGGGTCGCGCATGGCTTTTTCCAGCGGCGGGAAAGTCAGGGAGTTGCGTTGTAACCAAGTCAGCATGGCGTCCGGGCTTGCAGAAGGGGAGGGCGGTGGCGGGCACAACGCCCGCCACCCAGTGTGCCGTCAAACGGCGGGAAAGTCGTCGAGGTATTTTTCAGCATCCAGGGCTGCCATGCAGCCGGCCCCGGCAGAGGTCACTGCCTGGCGGTAAACATGATCGGCCACATCGCCCGCGGCGAACACGCCCGGGATGGCGGTTGCGGTCGCATCGCCTTCGCTTCCGCCCTTGACCTGCAGGTAACCGTCACGCATTTGCAGTTGACCGACGAACAGATCGGTATTGGGCTTGTGGCCGATGGCAATGAATACGCCGGCCACCGCCAGTTCCCTGGTATCTCCGGTATGGCTGTCGCGCAGGCGAGCGCCCGTTACTCCGCTGACATCGCCCAGTACTTCGTCCAGATTCTGGTTCCAGTGCAGGCGGACATTGCCATTGGCGGCTTTCTCGAAGAGCTTGTCCTGGAGGATCTTCTCGGCGCGCAGTTTGTCGCGACGATGGATCAGATGGACTTCCCTGGCGATGTTGGACAAATACAGTGCTTCCTCGACGGCTGTGTTGCCACCGCCGACCACGGCGACCACTTGATTGCGATAGAAGAAACCGTCGCAGGTCGCACAGGCCGACACGCCTTTACCGGCAAAGGTCTCTTCCGACGGCAGTCCCAGATATTGTGCCGAGGCGCCGGTGGCGATAATCAGGGCGTCGCAAGTGTAAGTGCCACTGTCGCCGGTCAATTCAAACGGGCGCTGTTGCAACTTGGCTGTATGGATATGGTCGTAAACGATCTGTGTATCAAAGCGCTCGGCGTGTTTTTGCATGCGTTCCATCAGGACCGGCCCGGTAAGTCCTTCGACATCGCCTGGCCAGTTATCGACTTCGACGGTGGTGGTGAGCTGGCCACCTGCCTGTATGCCGGTGATGACAACGGGTCTGAGGTTGGCGCGGGCGGCATACACGGCCGCGCTGTAACCGGCGGGGCCGGAACCCAGAATGATCAGGCGGTGATGTTGTGCTTCGCTCATAAAAACACCTCATAAGCCTTTGTCACAAAAGAGAATGCGTGCTCAAATTGAGTCGCATGTTATGTGTTTTTGACTATGCTGCATTCAAGTGTTTCAAGCATGGCATCGCACGTATAAACCCGTACAATGCCTGGTTGTAACAGCATTTGTAACAGAATTAGGGTCGCGCTTCGTGTTTATATAATCCGGGGCGCAATGTTAAAAGTAGTCCCGGTTGCGCCCGTCAACTTTTTTACCTGCCTGTATCGGGCGGTTTTTTGCGGTTGTTTATAGCCACTCAACAGATGGACGCGCCTTGGGCGCAGGAAAAGAAGCGTTTTGAAGAAATCCACCGAAGCACCCAAAACAGTCGTTCCGCTCTGGCGTCAGCAGTTGCACTACCGGCTCAAGGAAGGTGCATTGATTGCCATTGGTGCGCTGTGCCTGTTCCTGATGATGGCCTTGCTGACTTATGGCAAGGATGATCCGGGCTGGAGCCATAACAGCAAGATCGATGACGTTCAGAACTTCGGCGGGCCTGCCGGCTCCTACAGCGCCGATATCCTGTTCATGGTGCTCGGGTACTTTGCCTACATTTTTCCGTTGTTGCTGGCGATCAAGGCTTACCAGATTTTCCGCCAGCGCCACGAGCCGTGGCAGTGGAGCGGCTGGCTGTTCTCCTGGCGCCTGATCGGCCTGGTGTTTCTGGTGCTTTCCGGCGCCGCCCTGGCGCATATCCATTTCCATGCCGCGACGGGGCTGCCTGCCGGCGCCGGTGGCGCGCTGGGCGAAAGCCTGGGCGATCTGGCCAGGAATGCATTGAATATTCAAGGCAGCACGTTGCTGTTCATTGCATTGTTCCTGTTTGGCCTGACGGTGTTCACCGATCTGTCGTGGTTCAAGGTGATGGACGTCACGGGCAAGATTACCCTCGACCTGTTCGAGCTGTTCCAGGGCGTTGCCAATCGCTGGTGGGCGGCTCGTACCGAACGCAAGCAACTGGTGGCGCAATTGCGCGAGGTCGATGATCGTGTCGACGAGGTGGTCGCGCCAACCGTTACCGACAAGCGTGAGCAGGCCAGGGTCAAGGAGCGCCTGATCGAGCGTGAGCAGGCGCTGAGCAAGCACATGTCCGAGCGTGAGAAACAGGTGCCACCGGTCATTGCCCCGGCCCCGGTCAAACCGGCGGCGCCGAGCAAGCGCGTGGAAAAGGAGAAGCAGGCGCCGCTGTTCGTCGACAGCGCGGTTGAAGGCACCTTGCCACCGATCTCGATTCTTGATCCGGCGGAAAAGAAACAACTCAATTACTCCCCCGAATCCCTGGCGGCCGTCGGCCACCTGCTGGAAATCAAGCTCAAGGAATTCGGCGTCGAAGTGGCCGTGGATTCGATCCATCCGGGGCCGGTGATTACCCGATACGAGATTCAACCGGCGGCCGGGGTCAAGGTCAGCCGTATCGCCAACCTCGCCAAGGACCTGGCTCGTTCCCTGGCGGTGACGAGCGTGCGTGTCGTGGAAGTGATTCCGGGCAAGACCACCGTCGGTATCGAAATTCCCAACGAAGACCGGCAGATCGTGCGTTTTTCCGAAGTGTTGTCGACCACCGAGTACGACAACTTCAAGTCGCCGGTCACCCTGGCCCTGGGTCATGACATTGGCGGCAAGCCGGTCATCACCGACCTTGCGAAAATGCCTCACCTGCTGGTGGCCGGTACGACCGGTTCCGGTAAGTCGGTGGGTGTGAACGCGATGATTCTGTCGATCCTGTTCAAGTCCGGTCCGGAAGACGCCAAGCTGATCATGATCGACCCGAAAATGCTCGAGCTGTCGATCTACGAAGGCATTCCGCACCTGCTTTGCCCGGTTGTCACCGACATGAAGGACGCGGCCAACGCCTTGCGCTGGAGCGTTGCGGAGATGGAGCGGCGCTACAAGCTGATGGCGAAGATGGGCGTGCGAAACCTGTCGGGCTTCAACGCCAAGGTCAAGGAAGCCCAGGAGGCCGGCGAGCCGTTGAGCGATCCGCTGTACAAGCGCGAGAGCATCCACGATGAAGCGCCGCTGCTGACCAAGTTGCCGACCATTGTCGTGGTCGTCGACGAATTTGCCGACATGATGATGATCGTCGGCAAGAAGGTCGAAGAGCTGATCGCCCGTATCGCCCAGAAGGCCCGGGCTGCCGGTATCCACCTGATTCTTGCGACCCAGCGTCCGTCGGTTGACGTGATCACGGGTCTGATCAAGGCCAACATTCCAACCCGCATGGCGTTCCAGGTATCGAGCAAGATCGACTCGCGTACCATCATCGACCAGGGCGGCGCCGAGCAGTTGCTGGGCCACGGTGACATGCTGTACATGCCACCGGGCACCAGCCTGCCGATCCGGGTTCACGGCGCCTTCGTTTCCGACGACGAGGTGCATCGCGTGGTGGAAGCCTGGAAACTGCGCGGGGCACCGGAATACAACGACGACATTCTCAATGGCGTGGAAGAGGCGGGTAGCGGCTTTGAAGGCAGCAGCGGTGGCGGCGACGGCGATGACGCGGAAACCGACGCGCTGTACGACGAGGCGGTGCAGTTCGTCCTGGAAAGCCGTCGTGCGTCGATCTCGGCGGTTCAGCGCAAGCTGAAAATCGGCTACAACCGCGCCGCGCGCATGATCGAGGCCATGGAGATGGCGGGTGTCGTGACGGCCATGAATACCAATGGATCGCGTGAAGTGCTGGCCCCCGGTCCAGTGCGCGACTGATCCGAATTTCAAGGGATGGCGTCTCTGGGCGCCATCCGCACTCCCATGAATATCAAGAGGACTCCCATGCGTCTTATCCGCATGCTGTTGCTGCCGGTACTGGCTTTGACCACCCTCTCGGCCCACGCCGATGACAAGGACGTGGCGCGCCTGACCCAACTGCTGGAAAAATCCCAGACCCTGACCGCGCGCTTCTCCCAGTTGACCCTCGACGGCACCGGCACCCAGTTGCAGGAAACCGCCGGCCAGATGTCGCTGCAGCGCCCGGGGCTGTTCTACTGGCACACCGATGCACCGCAGGAGCAGGTGGTGATCTCCGACGGCCAGAAGGTCACGCTGTGGGACCCGGACCTGGAGCAGGTGACCATCAAGAAGCTCGATATGCGCCTGACCCAGACCCCGGCCTTGCTGTTGTCGGGTGACGTGTCGAAGATCAGCGAAAGTTTCAATATCAGCGCCAAGGAAGCGGGGGGTGTGGTCGACTTCGTCCTCAAGCCGAAAACCAAGGACACCTTGTTCGACAGCTTGCGCCTGTCGTTCCGCAACGGGCTGGTCAATGACATGCAACTGATCGACAGTGTCGGCCAGCGCACCAATCTGCTGTTCACCGGCGTGAAGGCCAACGAGCCGATTCCTGCATCCCGGTTCAAGTTCGACATCCCCAAGGGAGCCGATGTCATCCAGGAATAAAACGCGGCCCCCTGTACCTGTAGGAGCGAATTCATTCGCGATGGTCTCAAGAACACCGCTGGGTGTCAGGATACCAGCGTTATCGTTGACGACCATCGCGAGCTTGCTCGCTCCTACAGGGATCAGTTTCCAGATCAAACGAGGTTTCAACGATACGTGATGGACCTGTTTCGCAGCACCCCGATCGCGCAACCACTGGCCGCACGATTGCGCGCGACCAACCTGGACGAGTACGTCGGCCAGGAGCATGTGCTCGCTCGCGGCAAGCCGTTGCGCGAAGCGCTGGAGCAGGGTGCCCTGCATTCGATGATTTTCTGGGGACCGCCGGGAGTGGGCAAGACCACCCTGGCGCGGCTGCTGGCGGAAGTCTCCGATGCGCACTTCGAAACGGTGTCGGCGGTGCTGGCGGGCGTCAAGGAAATTCGTCAGGCCGTGGAGATCGCCAAGCAGCAGGCCGCCCAATACGGCCGGCGCACGATCCTGTTCGTTGACGAAGTCCATCGCTTCAACAAATCCCAGCAAGATGCCTTCTTGCCGTATGTCGAAGACGGCACGCTGATTTTCATCGGCGCGACCACGGAAAACCCCTCGTTTGAACTCAACAACGCCTTGCTTTCCCGTGCCCGGGTCTATGTGCTCAAGAGCCTGGACGAAGCGGCGCTGCGCAAGCTGGTGCATCGCGCGCTGAGCGAAGAGCGGGGGCTGGGCAAGCGCCAGCTGAGCCTCAGCGATGAAGGTTTTCAGATGCTGCTGTCGGCCGCCGATGGCGATGGCCGGCGTCTGCTCAATCTGCTGGAAAACGCCTCGGACCTGGCCGAAGACAGCAGCGAGATCGGCGTCGAACAGTTGCAGAGCCTCCTCGGGGATACCCGTCGACGCTTCGACAAGGGCGGCGAAGCGTTCTACGACCAGATTTCCGCACTGCATAAATCGGTGCGCGGTTCCAACCCCGATGCGGCGTTGTACTGGTTCGCCCGTATGATCGACGGTGGATGCGACCCGCTGTACCTGGCCCGGCGCGTGGTGCGCATGGCCAGCGAAGACATCGGCAACGCCGACCCGCGAGCCCTGAGCCTGTGCCTGGCGGCCTGGGAGGTACAGGAACGCCTGGGCAGCCCCGAAGGCGAACTGGCAGTGGCCCAGGCCATCACCTACCTGGCCTGCGCACCGAAAAGCAACGCGGTGTACATGGGGTTCAAGGCCGCCTTGCGCAGTGCTGCCGAACACGGTTCGCTGGAAGTGCCGCTGCACTTGCGCAATGCACCGACCAAGCTCATGAAGCAGCTCGGTTATGGCGATGAATACCGTTACGCGCACGATGAGCCGGATGCCTATGCGGCCGGCGAAGACTATTTCCCGGAAGAGCTCGATCCGCAGCCGTTCTATCAGCCGGTGCCCCGCGGCCTGGAATTGAAGATCGGCGAGAAGCTCAATCATTTGGCGCAACTTGATCGTTTGAGTCCTCGGCAGCGGAGAAAATAGTGGTTCCCTTGATCATTGCTGTTTCCCTTGGCGGTGTCGCCGGTACGCTGGTGCGCTTTGCTGCCGGTATCTGGATCAACGCTAATTACCCGCGGCACTTCTATACCGCGACGCTGGCCGTTAATATCGTCGGCTGTTTGCTGATCGGCGTTCTGTACGGCCTTTTTTTGATACGCCCGGAAGTCCCCATCGAGGTGCGCGCCGGGTTGATCGTCGGCTTCCTCGGAGGGCTGACGACTTTTTCATCCTTTTCACTGGATACGGTGCGCCTGCTGGAAAGCGGGCAGGTGCCGCTGGCCCTGGGCTATGCTGCCATCAGCGCGCGTTCGACAGCTGGTCGCAGACCCCGCCCAAGGAGCGCTCGCTGCTGTTGCTCAAACTGGCCGACG
>NZ_JBNNVQ010000151.1:0-10363 GCF_050280625.1 Pseudomonas sp. NPDC089569 | reverse complement strand
GTTCCCGCGGCATTGGCGCTGCCATCGTCAAACGTCTGGCCGCTGAAGGCGCTTCGGTTGCCTTTACTTATGTAAGCTCCGCCGCCAAGGCCCAGTGTGATCGTCTGCGGTGGCATCGGTATTCAACGCACTGTTACCCGTGAACACGTTTCATGGCTGCAAAGCCAGGCCCGTCAGTCCCGTCGCCTCGGCGCGGTCTGCACCGGCAGCTGGGCCCTGGCGTGCGCCGGCCTGCTCGACGGTTTCGATTGCAGCGTGCACTGGGAATGTCTGGCGGCGATGCAGGAAGCTTTCCCGCGGGTGGCCATGAGTACCCGCCTGTTCACCCTCGACCGTAACCGTTTCACCAGCTCTGGCGGCACCGCGCCGCTGGACATGATGCTGCACCTGATCAGCCGCGATCACGGTCGTGAACTGTCCGCCGCCATCTCGGAGATGTTCGTCTACGAGCGCATCCGCAACGAGCAGGATCACCAGCGTGTGCCGCTCAAGCACATGCTGGGTACCAACCAGCCGAAGCTGCAGGAAATCGTCGCGCTGATGGAAGCCAACCTGGAAGAGCCGATCGACCTGGATGAATTGGCCGTGTACGTCTCGGTATCGCGTCGCCAGCTGGAGCGGCTGTTCCAGAAATACCTGCACTGTTCGCCGTCGCGTTACTACCTGAAGCTGCGCCTGATTCGCGCACGCCAGCTGCTCAAGCAAACGCCGATGTCGATCATCGAAGTGGCTTCGGTCTGTGGCTTCGTGTCCACGCCGCACTTCTCCAAATGCTACCGCGAGTACTTCGGCATTCCGCCACGTGACGAGCGCGTAGGTTCCAACACCACGCAACAGGTGGCGATGATGCCGTTGCCGCAAGCGCTGGTGCTGTCGCCGCTGTCCGGGCCGTTGTCGGCGCTGAGCCAGGCGCGCAACGAATCGACGTTCGCCAGCGTAAGGCTCTAGACCGAGCTGCCTTCATTCGCGGGCAAGCCTCGCTCCTACAGGTTTTGATGATCTTGTAGGAGCGAGGCTTGCCCGCGAAGGCGTTTTATCGGGTGACGTGGCTTTGTTGGTATTCGGCCAACGCCGGCAGCAATTGCCTGTCGATGGCCTGGCGCACGGCCGGCAGGATGGTTGCGCTGCTGGTGTACATCTCCTTCACCATCTTGCGCAGTTCGTAGGCGCGGGCATCGTTCAATCCCCTGACCGCGCACTCGCAAGCCTGCTCGGCGGTAGCGCCATTGGCAACGTTGAGTCCCAGTGCCTTGAGCTGGCCCAAGAGATCTTCCTGGTCAATCAAATCGGTATACATCATGACGCATATCCTTCTTCCGGGAACGGTGTCGTGGCTCGATTCTGGTAGGGGGCGGGGGTGGCGGCAAGGGCGATTTGTCGCAATGACTTGCTTGGCTATGAATATGTCGTTTTCGGCTAACTTGCTTGCCGGAGGAGTCGGCACACTGGACTCAGCTCGCTTCACGAAGGTTTGGTCACCCTCGCACGGCAGCTCCTCAACAGTACCCTCTGCCTCGATCCTGTCACGGCTTGATCGGGGCTTTTTTTGTCTGTGATTCAGGGAAATATGTGGTGCCTGATCGGACGCCATCGCGGGCAAGCCCGCTCCCACAAGGTCCGGTGGTGGTCACAAATTGTGTGATCGACACCTAACCTGTGGGAGCCGGCTTGCCGGCGATTGAAGGCGATGAGATCTAGCGTTGCAACACCAGAATGCGCGACAACAACTCATCACGATCGATATAGCAGCCCTGGAAGTGCCGGGCCCCGGTGGCGGGGTCGAAGGCGTTGCGGGCGTGCAGGGTGCGGCGGTTGTCGAAGCACCACAGCTCGCCGGGATTGAGCCGTTGCATCACCCGGAATCGCGGTTCGCGGGTCATCGCGATAAAGCGGCGATACGCGCGGTAGAGGCGCGGCATCTGTTCCACCGAGGTGTCGAACGGGCCACGCAGGAAGTTCGCCATGCGGATTTCCGACACCTGCCCCAGGGCATTCAAAGCGATGATCGGTGCCAGGCAACGGTAGTCGCTGTGTCGGTCCTTGTTGCGAAACTCGACGGGCATTTCACACAGGCTTTTGAACGACTCCGGGTCCTCGCGGCGCAAGGCGTCGGCGATGGCGAAACCGTCGACAAAAATGCTCTCGCCCCCTTCGGCATCGTTGACCAGGCAATGCAGGAATTGCAGCCCCGGTTGCAGCTCCCGGGTCGGCAAATCGCTGTGCAGCGGCAGGTTGAATGCGGTGTAGGCGTTGCTGTCGGCATCGGCCTTGGATTGCACGTTGAACAGCACGCCGAAATTGCTCTCGCGGATGAACGAAATCCGCTGGGCAATCAGTTTCAACGAGCCGGGTTCGGTAGGCACGCCACGCACCTGAGTCAGGCCGGTGTCGCGTACTGCCAGCAGCCATTGCAGCAGGGCATCGTTGTCGTTCATCAGCGCCTGATACTCGAACACCGGCAGTTTCAGATCGCTATGCCAAAGTCGGGTTTGCGACTTGGCGGCCAGGCGCTCGGCGCGGGATTCGTCGTCGTAGGCGTGGGCACGCAGCCAGCCTGGGTCGAAGCGGCTCTGGTGGCCGTCCTGCCACTGGACGCAAAGGCAACCTTCAGCGTCGAGGCTGGTTTCGGAGGGCAACAGGTTTTCCGGAACGTCGACGATTTCCAGCACCTGTTCGCGAGTGACCGTGTAGACGCATTGCGGGCACGGGCAGTTGTCCCGCAACCATTGATGATGAAAGGGGCTGACACGCTGGTCGGCCCACTTCACCAGAACACGATCCGCCATCGCTTGCACGCCTGTCAGCGCGCTGATCAACGGATACGTACGAAAATCGGCAAAAGCGGCGGCGGTGTTCATGGCTATCTCCTTATTATTTTTTTGTGGGTAATGCGATCACTCGGCCAATGTACTGCGGGGCAGGCAGGTCGCGTTGCTCAGCCACGATGGCTTGCAGCTTGCCCAGGGTTTGTTCGCTGAAAGGCGCCGAGTTCGGCCCTGCGAGGTCTACGTGTAACAGCATTTGCTCGTTGCCCGCCAGCTCCTTGTCGTCACCCACAAGATGCAGGCTGTGATAGAGGTGCAGGCGCTTGCTGTCGTGGCCGATGATCTGCGTGCGAACCTCGACATCGGCGTCGAGCTTCACTTCGTGCAGGTAATTCAGGTGCAGTTCCAGGGTAAACAGCGAGTTGCCGCTGGCTTCGCGGCTGTTGCTGTCCATGCCCAGGCGATCCATCAGCGCATCGGTAGCGTAGCTGAAGATCAACAGGTAGAAGGCGTCGCGCAGGTGGCCGTTGTAATCGACCCAGTCGGGGATGATGCGGGTTTGGTAGGTGGTGAGGGTGGGCATCTTGCTCTCCAGAGATGATCGTTCCCACGCTCTGCGTGGGAACGCCTCCTGTGACGCTCTGCGTCACGCCTTTCGGGACGCGGAGCGTCCCGGGCTGCATTCCCACGCAGAGCGTGGGAACGATCAGGGTGCGGCTTATTCGCTGAAGCTCATGCCATGCTTTTCTTTGGTGCTCTTCACCGCTTCCAGCACCGCCAGCAGGCAGTCATCGCGATAGCGTTCCAGCGCCGAAATGCTGTGGCGACCGAGTTGCTCGCTGGTGCCGTCCACTACATCGTCGATGAGCTTGTCGGTCAGTTCCGGCGCCGGCAAGTAGGTCCACGGCAACTGCAACGCCGGGCCGAACTGGGACATGAAGTGGCGCATGCCGGCATCGCCGCCCGCCAGGGTATAGGTCAGGAAGGTCCCCATGAACGACCAGCGCAGGCCGGCACCGAAACGAATGGCGTCGTCGATTTCACCGGTGGTCGCCACGCCGTCGTTGACCAGGTGCAGTGCCTCGCGCCACAGCGCTTCGAGCAAGCGGTCGGCAATGAACCCCGGTACTTCCTTGCGTACATGCAAGGGGCGCATCCCCAGGGATTCGTAGACTTTCATCGCGGCTTGTACGGCTTCCGGGGCGGTGTTTTTACCGCCGACCACTTCCACCAGAGGCAACAGGTAAACCGGGTTGAACGGGTGCCCGACCACGCAGCGTTCCGGGTGGGTCGAGGTCTCGTAGAACTCGCTCGGCAACAGGCCCGAAGTGCTGGAGCCGATCAGTGCGTTGGGCTTGGCCGCCGCGCTGATCTTGCCGTGCAGTTCCAGTTTCAGCTCGAGGCGTTCGGGAGCGCTTTCCTGGATGAAATCAGCGTCGCGAACGCATTCTTCGATGGTGGCGACAAAGCGCAAGCGATCCTGTGAAGCGCCTGGCGCCAGACCGTTCTTCTCCAGCGCACCCCAGGCGTTGGCCACGCGTTTGCGCAGCGCGGCCTCGGCACCGGGGGCCGGGTCCCAGGCCACTACGTCCAGGCCGTGGGCGAGGGCACGGGCGACCCAGCCGCTGCCGATGACACCGCTGCCCAGAGCGGCGAAGGTTTTGATTTCGGTAATAAAGCTCATGGTCACGTCCTGAATTCTGCTCGGGAAAAACTGTGGGAGCGAGCCTGCTCGCGATAGCGTCGGTACATCCGATACTTCATTTGAGGCAGGTGAATCGCTATCGCGAGCAGGCTCGCTCCCACAGGGGGAAAGTGTGTAAAGGTCAGCCGCGCTGTTTCAGGCCCATTTTCTTGCGGCCTTCAGCCGGGGTCAGGACGCGGGCGCCGAGGCGGCTGAGGATTTCCGTGGCGCGTTCGACCAGTTGGCCGTTGGTCGCCAGCACGCCCTTGTCCAGCCACAGGTTGTCTTCCAGGCCGACGCGAACGTTGCCGCCGAGCAACACCGCCTGTGCGGCCATCGGCATTTGCATGCGGCCGATGCCGAAGCCTGCCCAGACCGCATCGGCCGGCAGGTTGTCGACCATGGCTTTCATGGTGGTGGTGTCGGCCGGGGCGCCCCACGGGATGCCCAGGCACAGCTGGAACAGCGGGTTGTCGAGCAGACCTTCTTTCATCATCTGCTTGGCGAACCAAAGGTGACCGGTGTCGAAGATCTCCAGCTCGGCTTTCACGCCCAGCTCTTGAATGCGCTTGGCGCCGGCACGCAGTTGCGCCGGGGTGGACACGTAAATGGTGTCGCCATCGCCGAAGTTCAGGGTGCCGCAATCGAGGGTGCAGATTTCCGGCAGCAGTTCTTCGACGTGAGCCAGGCGGGTCAGCGGGCCTACCAGGTCAGTGTTCGGGCCGAACTCCATCGGGTTCTCGCCTGCACCGATTTCCAGGTCGCCGCCCATGCCGGCGGTGAGGTTGACGATGATGTCGACGTCGGCTTCGCGAATGCGCTCCATCACTTCACGGTACAGCGCCACGTCACGGCTGAACTTGCCGGTTTGCGGGTCGCGAACATGGCAGTGAACCACGGTGGCACCGGCCTTGGCCGCTTCCACGGCGGCAGCGGCGATCTGTTTCGGGGTGACCGGCACGTGAGGGCTTTTGCTGGTCGTGTCGCCAGCACCGGTGAGTGCGCAGGTGATGATGACGTCGTGGTTCATTTGGCGATTCCTTACAGGCTGGATTCTTTAGGTTTGTTCAGGCGCGTCGATCCCGCTCGCAGCCCTTGCGGGCTGCGAATCGATGGTTCGGTTCAAAAAAAGAGCGAGTTATTTGCTGGTCAGCTGCAGGTTTTCAGCCGCCGGCTTGCCGTCGAAGGTGGTCACGCCTTCAAGCCAGCGCTGCTTGTCCTGCGGGTGATCCTTGAGCCATTGCTTGGCGGACTCGAAGGCGTCCTTGTGATCCAGCAGCGGCTGCATCATCCGGCTCTCGTCTTCGGCGCTGAAGGTCAGGTTGCTCAGCAGGCGGCCGATGTTCGGGCACTGTTGCGCGTAGTTGGGTGAAGTGACGGTCCAGACCGTGGCTTTGCCTTCGTTCGGGCCGAGGGCGTCATCGCTGCCGGTCAGGTAAGTCATCTTCACGTTGACGTTCATCGGGTGCGGCGCCCAGCCGAAGAACACCACGGCTTCGTTGCGGCGCACGGCGCGGTCCACGGCAGCGAGCATGCCGGCTTCGCTGGACTCGACGAGCTGGAACTTGCCGAGGCCGAACTGGTTCTTGGCGATCATGGCCTTGATCTGGGTGTTGGCGCCCGAACCTGGCTCGATGCCGTAGATCTTGCCGCCCAGTTCTTTTTCGAACTTGGCGATGTCAGCGAACGTCTTCAGGCCCTTGTCGGCCAGATAAGTCGGTACGGCGAGGGTGGCGCGAGCGTCTTGCAGGCTCGGTGCTTCAAGTACCTTGACCTGGTTGGCGTCGACGAACGGGGTGATGGTCTGGGTCATCAGCGGGTTCCAGTAACCCAGGAACAGGTCCAGGCGCTGGTCGCGGATCCCGGCGAAGATAATCTGCTGGGAGGCGCTGGTTTGTTTGGTGCTGTAGCCGAGGCCGTCGAGCAATACCTGGGTCATTGCGCTGGTGGCGATGACGTCGGTCCAGTTCACTACGCCCATGCGTACGTTCTGGCACGACGCAGGTTCGGCGGCCATGACACTGGCGCTCAGCAAAGCGGTACCACTGAGTG
This sequence comes from Pseudomonas sp. NPDC089569, assembly GCF_050280625.1. Taxonomy (NCBI): domain Bacteria; kingdom Pseudomonadati; phylum Pseudomonadota; class Gammaproteobacteria; order Pseudomonadales; family Pseudomonadaceae; genus Pseudomonas; species Pseudomonas sp. NPDC089569. Next base: position 3,862 of record NZ_JBNNVQ010000151.1, on the reverse strand, counting down.
CAAGAACACAGCTGCTGATCAGTCGTTTCATTCTCAGGTTCCTCGGCAGTTTCGTTATTGTGGGTCCGGTCATCTTTGTGTGCCGGTGATGCCAAGTTACGCAGCTAAGCGGCCATGAAAGCGCACTACGGCGACCAGCTCTTGCACTGCAGCGACCTGTGCTCTTGAATGTGGCGGACAACTGGCGTATCAACATCACACGCTGCCCGGCCTCTCGCTCCATGCCAATCGAGTGCGCTCCATGTCCCAGGATTTCTATTTCTTGTTGATGCCGGGTTTCTCGGCCATTGGGTTTATCTCGGCCATCGAGCCCTTGCGGGTCGCCAATCGCTTTCGTGGCGAGTTGTATCGCTGGCACGTGTTGAGTGCCGATGGCGGGGCGGTGCTGGCCAGCAACGGCATGTCGGTCAACGCCGATGCGGCGTTGGAGCCGCTGAAGAAAGGCGCGATTTTGTTGGTGGTCGCCGGATTCGAGCCGCTGAAGTTCGCCACCCCGACCCTGGAACACTGGTTGCGTCGGCTGGATAAGGAAGGGGTGACCCTTGGTGCCATCGATACCGGCAGTTTCGTCCTTGCCGAAGCCGGGCTGCTCGATGGTCATCGCTTGACCCTACACTGGGAGGCCATCGATGCCTTCAAAGAGTCTTATCCGCAACTGAGCGTCACTCAGGAGCTGTTCGAAATCGACCGACGGCGCATCACGTCCGCCGGCGGCACCGCCTCCATCGATTTGATGCTCGATCTGATCGCCCAGGCCCATGGCCCGGAACTGGCGATCCAGGTCAGCGAACAATTCGTGCTCGGCCGCATCCGCCCGCGCAAAGACCACCAGCGCATGGAGGTCGCCACGCGTTATGGCATCAGCAACAAGAAGCTTGTGCATGTGATTGGCGAAATGGAACAACACAGCGAGCCGCCGCTAAGCACGCTGGAGCTGGCGGAATCGATCAAAGTGACCCGCAGGCAACTGGAGCGCCTGTTTCGCCTGCACTTGAACGACACGCCGAGCAATTTCTACCTGCGCCTGCGCCTGGAGAAGGCGCGGCAGTTGTTGCGCCAGACCGACATGAGCGTGCTGGAAGTGAGCATCGCCTGCGGCTTTGAATCACCGTCGTATTTCACCCGCAGCTATCGGGCGAAATACGAACGCTGCCCGCGGGAAGACCGGCGTACCGCCAAAGCCTGAACAACACAAAACCCTGTAGGAGCGAGCAAGCTCGCGATAGACGCCAGAGCGCCGCGGGGTATCAGGTAACCAGCGTCATCGTTGACGACCATCGCGAGCTTGCTCGCTCCTACAGAAGATGTGTCGTTACTTCTTCAGCAATGCCGAGCAGGCCGCTTTGTAGGCCTCATGCTGATACTTGTTCAGCGTCGCCGGCAGTTCGACATTGAACTTCTTGCACTGCGCCGTAATGGTCTGCGGCGACAACAAGGTCACTTCGCAATTCTCCAGCAACTGGAAAACCCCCTCGATCTTGAACGTGGTCGGCCCGCCGGCGAATTCGCCTTTCTTGCTGCGTTTCTTGATGGCGATGCGGTCGATGGCGTTTTCGCGGACAAAAGACGCGACCTGGGCGGCGAATACCTTGACGTTGGCGGCCTCGTCGTCATCGTCCATCGCGATTTTCTTCGTGGCGATCGCGAGGTGACCCGCAGTCAAACCGTCGAGAGACGCCACGGCGAAAATCGCTTCGCTGCCTTTGATTTCGATACCACAGACTTTCATGTTCAATTCCTTTGCTTGCTGACGCGCGTGGCTTATAGCTCGAGTTGACTGGCGTTAATGCCAAAAGCCGCGGCAATTTTTTCGCGTGTGGCCCGGCGAGGCTTGGCAACGGTTTCCTGCTGGGCGAATGCCGGCTGGGAAATGCCCATTTTCTTGGCCACTTCATCCTGCGTAAGGTTCAAGTGTTCGCGCCAGGCGCGAATGGGGGTCGCGCCATCGACGATGCGACTGACGACTTCGTGTGGAATCAGGTCGGGCTCGATCTTCTGCGCCACATACTGTGCGTAGGGGATGACCACGAATGCAGGATTTCCGTTTGCATCGTTGATGATTTGAACGTCAGTAGGTGCGTTCATCGCGTTTTTTGACCTCTTGAATACTGACTACTTTGATTGCGCCATCCCAGTTGAACATGACTCGGTAGTTACCTACTCGAAGTCGGTAGGCGTATTCATGACCGGCCAGTACTTTGACGTTGCCTGTGTCAGGCATGTCCTTCAGTGCCGTAACCGCATCACGAACCTGAATCTGATGAGCGGAATGCAATTTCAGAAGCTGCTTAACGGCCTTTCGAGTCCAGTGAATAGTGTTCATGAGGGAATATAAGTCTTTTATAAGATTTTTCAATCTTTGCTTATATTTCGCTCGTGGCCAATTAACGAAGCATGTCGGGATGTTGCCCACCGAACAGGGTCCGCTGTGGACCGTGGGGAGCGCTGTAAGTCAGGTCAGCGAGGGGTGTAGGAAATCGCATTTTGTGAGGATGGAAGCCGGCGTCGACGCCAGCTTCCGACAGGAACTGGGGGTCACTCCTGCCCAATCGACTCCAAAAATTCCGACCGTTCGTCGCTCATGCGCGCCACGCAATCATTTTGCGCGATGGTGAACGCCTTGCTGCCGGCCGTGGCCGGGAAGGCTTCGACGGCGCAGTCGGCATCGCGGGTCTTGAGCCATTGTTGCTGCGCGGCCTTGAGCTTGGCGTTGATGTCGGCCAATTGCGCCGGGTTCTTGCCATATTGCGACTGCATGCGCTCGGTCAGGCTCTGGAAATTGTCCTTGAGCAAATCCTCGGCGGTGGTTTTGCTGAAGACGGAGCACTCCAGGGTCTGTACGTCGTTTTCGACTTTGTCGCAGGGGTTGTCGTCCGCCTCTTCGGCTGCATGTACGCCGGTCGCAATCAGTGCCAAAGCCAGAAAGATCGATTTCATTGCATCGCCGCCCTAAACCAGTGAAGCCTTCAGTGATGCGGCGAATTCTGGCTCAAGCGAGCGACCTTGAACAGGTCGCGATTAGTGCCTGGCGACGCCGCTTTGTCGCCTATTGACGCTTTCGGCAATTCCCCTGTCGTTTTTGCACCCGGCCCCTCAGGCACCGAGGCATATGCTGGTCCCAAAGCGCCGGCAGACGATTCGGCGCATGAATCGCTAATAAGGGGACAGCCTGATGAGCCCAGCCGAATTGCACGCCGACAGCATCGTTATCGACGGGCTGATTATCGCCAAGTGGAACCGTGAACTGTTCGAAGACATGCGCAAGGGCGGTTTGACCGCGGCCAACTGCACCGTGTCGGTGTGGGAAGGCTTTCAGGCGACCGTCAACAACATCGCCGCCAGCCAGAAGCTGATCCGCGAAAACAGCGACCTGGTGATGCCGGTTCGCACCACCGCCGACATCCGCAAGGCCAAGGAGCAGGGCAAGACCGGCATCCTCTTCGGCTTCCAGAACGCCCACGCGTTCGAAGACCAGATCGGCTATGTCGAGGTGTTCAAGCAGCTGGGCGTGGGCATCGTGCAGATGTGCTACAACACCCAGAACCTGGTGGGCACCGGTTGCTACGAGCGTGACGGCGGCCTGTCGGGCTTCGGTCGTGAAATCGTTGCCGAAATGAACCGCGCCGGCGTGATGTGCGACCTCTCCCACGTCGGCTCCAAGACGTCCGAAGAAGTCATCCTCGAATCGAAAAAACCGGTGTGCTACTCCCACTGCCTGCCGTCGGGGCTCAAGGAGCACCCGCGCAACAAGTCCGATGAAGAGCTCAAGTTCATTGCCGATCACGGCGGTTTCGTCGGCGTGACCATGTTCGCGCCGTTCCTGGCCAAGGGCATCGATTCGACCATCGACGACTACGCCGAA
>NZ_JBNNVQ010000150.1:0-10400 GCF_050280625.1 Pseudomonas sp. NPDC089569 | reverse complement strand
AAACCCCAGGACCGCGAGCAAGCGTTTATGGGAGACGTGCATATCAGACTCCTTGGTGGTTCCAGCGTGCATGGATGCGGCGACCGTCCTGGCTCCCCTGCCGGGATGTTCCCGCGCATGAAGCGTTTCACAGTCGTCGGCATCTTTCATGTCGGCGCCGGCGAGATCGACGGTTACCTGGGCATCACCAATCTCCAGGACCTGGCGCGCATGCATCGCTGGAAACCGGATCAGGTACAGGGCATTCGCCTGAAATTCGACGATCTGTTCCAGGCGCCGCGCACCGCGTGGAGCATTGCCCGGGACCTCGGTGAAGACCGCTACTACGCTCGCGACTGGACCCGCACCCACGGCAACCTGTACCAGGCCATCCGCATGGAAAAAGCCATGATCGGCCTGCTGTTGCTGCTGATTGTCGCCGTCGCTGCCTTCAACATCATTTCCACACTGGTGATGGTGGTGAACGACAAGAAGGGTGACATCGCCATCCTGCGTACCCTTGGCGCCACCCCGGGCACGATCATGCGCACATTCATGGTGCAGGGCACGGTCATCGGCGTGGTCGGCACCGCGATTGGCGCAGTGGTCGGGATTTTTGCCGCGCTGAATGTCAGCGCCGCGATCTCGGCCCTCGAAGGCCTGATCGGGCACAAGTTCCTCAACGCCGACGTGTATTTCATCGATTACCTGCCATCGCAGGTGCAGAGCCAGGACGTGCTGATGGTCTGCTCTGCGGCGCTGGTCCTGAGTTTCCTCGCCACCCTGTATCCAGCCTGGCGTGCTGCGCGCACCCAGCCTGCAGAGGCGCTACGTTATGAGTGAGTCGCGCATGAGTGATAAAGCAATCTTGAGCTGCCGCAACCTGGGCAAGTCCTACGAGGAAGGCCCGGAGTCGGTGGAGGTATTGAGCGGTCTGCAGCTGGAACTGCATCCGGGCGAGCGCGTGGCGATTGTCGGTAAATCCGGTTCGGGCAAGAGTACCTTGCTCAATTTGCTGGGAGGGCTCGACACACCGACCAAGGGTAGCGTCTGGCTTGACGGGGAAGAACTCTCGGCGTTGAGCGAGAAGAATCGTGGCCTGTTGCGTAACCGTGCCCTCGGTTTCGTGTACCAGTTCCACCATTTGTTGCCCGAGTTCACTGCGCTGGAAAACGTCTGCATGCCGTTGCTGATCGGCAAGACGGCCATCCCTGAGGCCCGCCAGCGTGCAACGGCATTGCTGGAGCGGGTAGGGCTGAGTCATCGCCTGGAACACAAGCCGGCGGAACTGTCCGGTGGCGAACGTCAGCGCGTGGCCATTGCCCGTGCCCTGGTGAACAAACCGGGGCTGGTGATGCTCGACGAGCCGACCGGCAACCTCGATCTGCACACCGCCGAAGGTATTCAGGAGCTGATGCTCGAACTCAGCACCTCGATGCGCACGGCGTTTCTGGTCGTGACCCACGACATGAACCTTGCCCGCCAGATGGATCGCGTCCTGCACCTGCAGGAAGGTTGCTTGACGCCTATCTGATTGGCAGAAACCCGGCGCAACTGAAAAGTGCGTCGGGTCTTTTATTTTTATACGGTGCCCCAGCGAATGTTCAGACCGCTATCGATCTTTATCGGCACGCGCTATACCCGCGCCAAGCGCCGCAATCGCTTTGTTTCGTTCATTTCGATGACCTCGATGATCGGGCTCGCCCTGGGCGTGCTGGCGATGATCGTGGTGTTATCGGTGATGAATGGATTCCAGCGCGAAATGAGTTCGCGCATTCTCGGCATGGTGCCGCACGCGACCATCGTCGGCGTCAACCCGATAGACGATTGGCAGCCCGTTGCCGCGGCCGCCCTGAAAAATCCGGAAGTCACGGCCGCCGTGCCCTTCACTGAGTTGGAAGGCATGCTGTCCTATAAGGGGGCGATGCAGCCGCTCCAGGTGAGCGGTGTCGACCCGGCGCTGGAAGGTCAGGTGTCGATCGTTGCCAAGCATATCGTTCAAGGCAGCCTCGAAGCTTTGAAGCCGGGTGAGTTTGGCGTGGTGATCGGCGAGATCACGGCGCGGCGCTTTCGTTTGAATGTCGGCGACAAGATCACCCTGATCGTGCCGGAAGTCAGCAATGCACCGGGTGGCATTACCCCGCGCATGCAGCGTTTGAACGTGGTGGGTGTGTTCAAGGTCGGTGCCGAGCTGGATGGCTCGATGGCGCTGATTCACATGGCGGATGCGGCGCAGATGCAGCACTGGGAACCGAATCAGGTGCAGAGCGTGCGACTGGCGGTCAAGGATCTTTATGCCGCGCCGCAGGTGTCGAGCGCTATCGCCACAGGCTTGGGTACGGCTTACAAGGCTGACGACTGGACCCATACCCAGGGCAGCCTGTTCAGCGCGATGAAAATGGAAAAAACCATGATCGGCCTGTTGTTGCTGATGATCGTCGCCGTGGCGGCGTTCAACATCATCGCCACCTTGATCATGGTGGTGAACGACAAGGGCGCGGATATCGCGATCCTGCGCACTATTGGCGCAACACCTCGACAGATCATGGCCATCTTCATGGTCCAGGGTACGGTGATCGGGATTGTCGGCACGTTGATCGGTGGCGTGCTCGGCGTGATTGCGGCGTTGAATGTCAGTGAGATGGTGGGCTGGATCGAGCGGGTCACTGGCCAGCACATCTTCAGCTCCGATGTGTACTTCGTCAGCAACCTGCCATCTGAACTGCAGGGCGGGGATGTGCTGCTGATCTGCTCGGCGGGTTTCATCCTCAGCTTCCTGGCCACGGTGTATCCGGCGTGGCGTGCGGCGAAGATCGAGCCGGCTCACGCGTTGCGCTATTCGTAATCAGCCATACCGCCATCGCGAGCAGGCTCGCTCCCACAAGGTAATCGAGTGGACCACGGAAACCCATGTGGGAGCGAGCCTGCTCGCGATGGGGCCGTTCCTGCCGGTCTCAATGTCCTTTCGGTAACTGGATCACAAATCGGGTCCAGCCCTCAGCCGATTCACAGCGAATCTGCCCGCCATGGGCATTAATGATGGATTGTGTAATGGCCAGCCCCAATCCCGCGTGTTCGCTGCTGCCTTCCCGGCGTGCCGGGTCTGCGCGGTAGAAACGGTCAAACAGGCGCGGCAATTGTTGCGCATCGATTCCTTTGCCGGTGTTTTCGACGCTCAGCTTCACGCCGTCGGGTTGCTCCGTCAGTTTGACCCGCACTTCGCCCTCGACAGGGGTAAAACGCAGCGCATTGTCCAGCAAATTGGAGAGTGCCCGGCGCAACATATTGCGGTCGCCTGCGAGGCGGGCGCTACCGTCCCGACTCAGGTTCACCTGGGCGTCTTCGGCCAGCGGTGCGAAAAACTCCAGGAGCAAGTCCGCCTCTTGCGCGAGATCCAGGGTTTCGCGCTCGGGCATCAACAGGCCGTGGTCGGCTTTCGCCAGATAAAGCATGTCGTTGACCAGTTGGGCCATCCATTGCAGTTCTTCGAGATTGCTGTGCAGCGCTTCGCGATAGTCCTCGATGGCGCGCGGGTGGGTAAGGGTGACCTGGGTGTGCGTCAGCAGGTTCGACAGTGGCGTACGCAGTTCATGGGCAATGTCAGCGGAAAATGCCGACAATCGCTGAAAGGAGTTGTCGAGGCGTCCGAGCATGGCGTTGAAGTGGTGGGCCATTTCCGCCAGTTCCGGTGGCATGTTTTCTTCGGGCAGGCGCGCGTTCAGTGATTGCGCCGAAACACGGCTGGCGACGGTGCTGATGCGTCGCAACGGTCGCAAGCCGCTGCGGGCTGCCCAGGCACCGAGCAGGGCGGTGGCCAGGGCCGACAAACTCATCGTCAACCAGATCAGGTGCTGCATGCGTTGCAGGAAATGCTGGTGATGGGTGATGTCCAGCAACAGGGTCAAGCGGGGCGAATCGGTCTTGTTGACGAACAGGGGTGCATTCAGCACGCGGTAATCGGCTCCGTCGTTGTTGAGGGTCGATAGCCCGGGTCGTTGCGGAAGTTTGTCGGGCAGGTTCGTCGAGCTGTCGTACCAGCGTCGGCCATCGCTGCCGGTTATGCGCAGCGACAAGTCGGCCTGGCGGCTCAACTCCTCGGCCAGCCTGACGTCGCTTTCGCTCGATTGAATATCGTGCAGCGCCCGTCGCAAGCCAATCAACTTGCCCTCCAGCAGTTGCTGATCAAGCTCGATGAAGTGCGCCTCGCTGGCGCGGCTGAACAGTACGCCGGCGAACAGCGACACCACCGCCGTACAGGCTGCGAACAGCAGGGCCAGGCGACTGCTTAACGAAAGTCGTTGCATCAGGCGGGGCGCTCTTCGAGGACGTAACCCATGCCGCGCACGGTGTGAATCAGTTTGCTGGAGAACTCATCATCGATTTTAAGTCGCAAGCGACGAATGGCGACCTCAATGACATTGGTGTCGCTGTCGAAGTTCATGTCCCAGACCTGTGAAGCAATCAGCGATTTGGGCAGTACCTCACCCTGACGCCGCAAGAGCATTTCCAGCAGGGCGAATTCCTTGGCTGTCAGGTCGATGCGCTGGCCACCGCGCTCGACCCGACGACGGATCAGGTCCAGGCGCAGGTCAGCCAGGTGCAGGCTGGTTTCCTGAGGGGCGGCGCTGCCGCGGCGCAACAGGCTGCGTACCCGGGCCAACAGCTCCGAAAAGGCAAATGGCTTGACCAGATAATCGTCGGCGCCCAGTTCCAGCCCGTGAACCCGATCCTCCACGGCATCTCGTGCGGTCAGAAACAACACGGGGGTATCCAGGCCTGCGCTGCGCACGGCTTGCAGAATCTGCCAACCATCGCGTCCGGACAGCATCACGTCGAGGATCAACAACGCGTAGTCGCCACTCAAGGCCAATTGCTGGCCGGCATTGCCATCGGCTACCCATTCGGTATTGAAGCCGGCCTCGGTCAGACCCTGGCGCAGATAGAGTCCGGTTTTAGGTTGGTCTTCGACAATCAGCAGTTTCATGGGCGACTCGGGTTGAGTGGAACAACAGCTTTATACAGGGCGCGACGAAGATGCCGATCAACCTGACAAAGTTGTAATCTGGCTGTCAGGTTAAGGGCAGCGTCGGCAGTTTAGAGTTTTCCACAGGCTGAACCCGAATTTGTTTGGAGTACGACAATGTTTTTGCGCAAAACCGTATGGCTGGCTGTCTGTGTATTGGCACTGAGTTCGCAGGTGTGGGCATCACCGGCGCAAACTTATGATTTTGGCCAACCGGCACCCGCGGCAAAAGCAACCCGCAGTGTCGAGGTGGTGATGGGCGATATGTCGTTCAGCCCCAAGGCCATCGACATCAAGGCGGGAGAAACCGTGCGCTTCATATTGGTCAATAAAGGCAAATTGCTGCACGAGTTCAACCTCGGTGACGCGGCCATGCATGCCAGGCACCAGCAGGAAATGATGCAGATGCAACAAGATGGCCTCCTCACGCCGACCGGCATGAAAACCATGGACCACAGCACCATGGCCGGTATGGATCACGGCTCGATGGGGCACGGCATGAAGCACGACGACCCCAATAGCGTGCTGGTTGAGCCGGGCAAAACCGCTGAACTGACCTGGACCTTCACCAAAGCCACCAATCTGGAATTCGCCTGCAATATTCCCGGTCACTACCAGGCCGGCATGGTGGGCAAACTGACAGTCAGTCAGTAAGCACTCAAAGGCGGGAGCAAAGGCTGATAGAATCCGCTGATTCTTCAGTCAGGTTTCCGCCATGCATCCCGCAGCCGAACATTCGCCGCTGGGCAAGTCCAGCGAATACATTGCCACCTACACGCCGTCCTTGCTGTTTCCGATCCCGCGTACCGCGAAGTGGGCCGAACTGGGCCTGACGGCTGACACCCTGCCGTACAAGGGCGTGGATTTCTGGAACTGCTTCGAGTTGTCGTGGCTGCTGCCTTCGGGCAAGCCTGTGGTGGCGATTGGCGAGTTCAGCATTCCCGCCGACTCACCGAACATCATCGAATCGAAGTCGTTCAAGTTGTACCTCAACTCGCTGAATCAGACGCCATTCGCTGATACGGCAACGCTGGAAGCGACCCTGGTCAAAGACTTGTCGGCCGCTGCCGGCAAGGCAGTAGGTGTGCGAGTTCGAAGCCTCAAGGACGTGGAGGCCGAGGGGGTCGTGGCGTTGCCGGGCATATGCATTGACGAGCTGGATATCAGTGTCAGCAACTACGAGCATCCGCGTCCGGAACTGCTGCGCTGCGACGTGTCGCGGATTGTCGAAGAGAGCGTGCATAGCCATCTGCTCAAATCCAATTGCCCGGTCACCAGCCAGCCTGATTGGGGCAGCGTTGTTGTCGAGTATCGGGGGGCGGCGCTGGACCACGCCAGTTTGCTGGAATACATCGTCAGCTTCCGCCAGCATTCGGACTTTCATGAGCAATGCGTGGAGCGGATTTTCCTCGACCTGCAACGCTTGTTGAAGCCGGAAAAACTGACGGTGTATGCGCGCTATGTGCGGCGTGGCGGCCTGGATATCAACCCTTATCGCAGTACTGAAGCAGTGCAACTGCCCAACCACCGCCTGGTCCGCCAGTGACCCGTAACCTGTAGGAGCGAGCACGCTCGCGATGTTTTTTCAGTCAAACAAGTTTGCCTGACACACGATCGCGAGCGTGCTCGCTCCTACAGGGTTTTTCGTATCCGCAGGGTTCAGATGCCCATATTGCCCAAGGCTTGCGCGATATTGCGCAACGTGCCGGCAAGGGTCGGGTGTTCGAGTTCGAATCGCTCCACCGCCAGGTTGACGCCGTCGGCGAGGCTGGCGTCCTGGGTCTTGCTTTCGAGCTCAAGCTTGAGTTCGATCTGTTGCATCAGTTCGTGCAGGTTTTCACGCTCGGATTCTGACAGCGGAGGATTCTGTTCCAGTTGCTCGCGCAGGGCATTGAGCTGTTCTTGCAGTTCGCGGGCGGGCATGGCGTTCTTCCTTCTTTCGATTGGCACTGGCATGGACCACAGCGGTACGTCAAAGGTCTATGGCTGACCTTTAGATTAATCCACTCGCGCGCAACCTGCATGCTTCATAGGTGTGAGGCCGCGATCAGGGTTTTTCGCCCTTGAGCCGGCGCAGCCTGATGTCCGCCAGGCACGTGTCGAGTTCACCCAGGTGATCGATCACCGAATGCACGCCCAGTCCAAACAGCTGCATCGTCGCCTTGCCACGTTTGATATCCCGCTCCTGTGGAGAAAGTGCCTGCCATTGCGCGGGAGATAGCCCGCAGAGGGAGCCACAGGACGCCAGTCCAATGGTCCACAACCCGGCGTTGAGTCCCGATTGCAGCAAACGCGGTTCACCGCTGACCAGCACGCAGCCGTCCAGACGCTGAACATTCAATGTCATCAACGCTTGCCAGCATGCATTGGGGGCCGGCCATGGATTGATTGTTGCGGGATGTTGCGAGGGTTTGATCCATTCCGGCAAGGCGCCGGCCAGGGAATGGCTGAGGGCAGGGGGCAGCTCATCGAGCCAGGCGCAGGGTATCTGCTGGCGTTGCAAGCTGTGCAGGCTGTCGAGCGCGCCCGGCGTGGTCTCGGCATGCTCGGCCGAATGGCCTTCGAGCAGCCGGGTTCGAGCGCCGAAATCCACCAGGCAACCACTAAGGCCAAACAGCACGGCAGTCAGGTTTGGCGCGTATTGAGGCGAAGTTTCGGCGTGTGGCATAGCAACGTCCCTGAAATAGCCTTGAGGCTAAAGAGCGTCGGTGACAGTTGAGTGACACGGATGTGAAACACTCACAAACGACATGAATGATCGGTGGGTGCTTGGGGGCGATGCTGCCTTAAGCGGCGTTTCCGTCTTATACTGACACTCTTTACGTCGAGCCAGGCGCCCGGCGAATGTTCAATCCAAGGAGTTTTTTATGCGCTGGAGCAATCATCTCGCTCAGCTTTGTGTGTGTGCCAGCGTGTTGCTGGTTCCGTTCGTTGCCCAGGCAGCGTCGGAAGATGACCCTTGGGAAAGCATCAACCGTCCGATCTTCAAATTCAACGACGTGGTCGACACCTATGCCTTGAAGCCATTGGCCCAGGGCTATCAATACGTGACGCCACAGTTCCTTGAAGACGGCATCCACAACATGTTCCGCAACGTTGGCGATGTGACCAACCTGTTCAACGATATCCTGCAGGCCAAACCCGCCGCGGCAGGTGTCGACACCGCGCGATTGCTCCTCAATACCACCTTCGGTGTGCTGGGTTTCTTTGATGTCGGGACCAAAATGGGCCTGCAGCGCAACGACGAAGACTTTGGCCAGACCCTCGGTCACTGGGGCGTGGGCAGCGGGCCTTATGTGATGCTGCCGCTGCTGGGCCCAAGCACCTTGCGTGACGCACCGTCCAAGGTGGTCGATGGCTATACCGGCCCTTATCCGTACATCAACGATGTGCCGGCGCGTAATTCGATCTTCGGCCTGAACATTATCGATACCCGCGCGGATCTGTTGTCCTCCGAGAAGCTGATCAGCGGCGACAAGTACATTTTCATCCGTAATGCATACCTGCAGAATCGTGAATTCAAAGTCAAGGATGGCCAGGTCGAAGACGATTTCTGATTCCGGCCCTCCAGACAAAAAAGGCAGCCTTCGGGCTGCCTTTTTTGTCTGGAGAGGGGTTATTTCATTTTCAAGATTGTAAGTCCAAGTTTCTGGCTGCCGTCGTGCTGCTCCCTCACCCAGACAACCTCGGTATCGGCTTCCAAACCTTTGAGTGCGGCGTGCTCGGATTCGATGCGTACGCTGAGTCGGTCACCCTTTCCGAATAATCGCGGTGCCTGCAATTGCATGCCACTGCTGGAGAGGTCAATGCAGACGGCGGGCACCTCGTCTCCTTCATGAATCAGCGACACATCGGCATCGACTCGCATGCGGATGAAATCGCGCTTTTCGCTGTAGTCCCGACCAGTTTGACTCATGGGTTTGATCCTTCCATTGGGTTACGGTTCTGTTGGTTCTTATAACTCCCGGTGATTTGAAGAGTGTAGACCTCAAGCGACCATCGGTGCGAGCTTGAAACGCCTCGCGGATGGGAGTACCGTCTGCGCCTTAGAAGGGCACCTCTGGTGTACACGTGTGTAGGGCAAATGCTCGAAAGCGGTGCAGCAGAGAGGCTAGAAAGCGAATCCAGTAGCCTGAGCCGGGTTTAATCCCGAGCCGCTACGCCAACCTAATTCTGGCGCCGTTTGCCCACATGCCAAAAACCAGTGCCACGCTGCTGATAATCGATGATGACGAAGTAGTGCGAGCGAGCCTCGCCGCCTACTTGGAAGACAGTGGATTCAGCGTCTTGCAGGCCAGCAATGGCCAGCAGGGTCTGCAGGTATTCGAGCAAGACAAGCCTGATTTGGTCATCTGCGATCTGCGCATGCCGCAGATGGGCGGGCTCGAACTCATTCGCCAGGTCACCGAGCTGTCGCCGCAAACACCAGTGATCGTGGTGTCGGGCGCCGGGGTGATGAACGACGCGGTCGAGGCGCTGCGCCTGGGCGCAGCCGATTACCTGATCAAGCCTCTTGAAGATCTGGCCGTGCTTGAGCACTCCGTGCGTCGGGCCCTGGATCGTGCGCGCCTGCTGCTGGAAAACCAGCGCTACCGCGAAAAGCTGGAAAAGGCCAACCGTGAACTTGCCGCCAGCCTGAACCTGCTCCAGGAAGACCAGAATGCCGGTCGCCAGGTGCAGATGAACATGCTGCCGGTCAGCCCGTGGACCATCGATGAGCTCAAGTTTGCTCACCAGATCATTCCGTCACTGTATCTGTCGGGTGATTTCGTGGACTATTTTCGGGTCGACGAGCGCCGTATCGCGTTCTACCTGGCGGATGTTTCCGGTCATGGCGCCTCTTCGGCCTTCGTGACCGTGCTGTTGAAGTTCATGACCACGCGCCTGTTGTTCGAATCCAAGCGCAGTGGCACCTTGCCGGAATTCAAGCCTTCAGAGGTTCTTGGTCATATCAACCGGGGCCTGATCAGTTGTAAGCTGGGCAAGCACGTCACAATGGTCGGTGGAGTCATCGACGAGGAGACAGGTTTGTTGACCTATAGCATCGGCGGTCATTTGCCGTTGCCAGTGTTGTACACACCCGACAGTGTTCGATACCTGGAAGGGCGTGGCCTGCCGGTGGGCCTCTTCAACGAAGCCACCTACGAAGACCACGTACTGGAGCTGCCACCGACATTCAGCCTGACGCTGATGTCTGATGGCATTCTGGACCTTTTACCAGAACCCACACTCAAAGAAAAAGAAGCTGCGTTGCCCAAACGGGTCAAGGCGGCGGGCGGCAGCCTGGATGGTCTGCGGCAGGTTTTTTCGGGGCGTCATGAAGTGTGGGACTGATCGCAGCGTTGAAAGTACAACGTGCAATGAAAGATACTGTTTCTCATTAACGCCCGTGAAAGGA
>NZ_JBNNVQ010000149.1:0-10579 GCF_050280625.1 Pseudomonas sp. NPDC089569 | reverse complement strand
GCCGGTCCCGATTTCCAGCACCTTGTCCAGGGGGCCCGCCTCCAGCAGCAACTCACTCATGCGAGCCACCATGTAAGGCTGGCAGATGGTCAGCTACTTCGTCGCGTTCTACACCAACACCAGCATCAACTGGGGCATGGCGACCGCTCTGGGCGGGCTGCTTCTGCTGGCAACCGTTTTGCTTTATCTGATTTACAGCTGGCTGGTGGGCGCGAGCCGCCTGCGCCTGAGCTAAGGGGAGAACGAAATGCTGAGTCCTTATATGTCGCCCATAGAGCGGGTGTGGTTCTACAGCTTGCGGATTCTTTGCGGCTTGATCCTGTTGTTCCTGATCCTGCCAGTGCTGGTGATCATTCCGCTGTCGTTCAACTCGGGCAGTTTCCTGGTGTACCCGCTGCAAGGCTTCTCGCTGCACTGGTACCAGGATTTCTTTGCCTCGGCGGAATGGATGCGTTCGCTGAAGAACAGCATGATCGTGGCCCCGGCTGCGACCGTGCTGGCGATGATCTTCGGTACGCTGGCGGCGATCGGCCTGACTCGGGGCGACTTCCCGGGCAAGGCGTTGGTGATGGCGCTGGTGATTTCGCCAATGGTGGTGCCGGTGGTGATTATCGGTGTGGCCAGTTACCTGACCTTCGCTCCACTGGGGTTCGGCAACAGCTATACCTCGCTGATCGTGGTGCACGCCGTGCTGGGCGTGCCGTTCGTGATCATTACGGTGTCTGCGACCTTGCAGGGGTTCAACCACAATCTGGTGCGCGCTGCAGCCAGCCTCGGTGCTTCGCCGCTGGTGGCGTTCCGTCGCGTGACATTGCCGCTGATCGCTCCCGGCGTGATTTCCGGCGCGCTGTTCGCGTTCGCCACGTCGTTCGATGAAGTGGTTGTGACCCTGTTCCTGGCCGGCCCCGAGCAAGCGACTCTGCCGCGGCAAATGTTCAGCGGTATCCGCGAAAACCTCAGCCCGACCATCGCTGCCGCCGCGACGCTGCTGATCGCTTTCTCGGTGATCCTGCTGCTGACCCTGGAATGGCTGCGTGGTCGTAGCGAAAAAATGCGTACCGCGCAGGTTTGACGGATCACTTCGATCCATTGTGGGAGCGAGCCTGCTCGCGATAGCGGACTGACATTCACCATCGATGTTGACTGTTAAACCGCCATCGCGAGCAGGCTCGCTCCCACATTAGATGTTCAGTGTCTGTTGAGTCATTCATGACCTGAATACCGGCCAATCCCAAATCCCCGGCTACGCTTGTGCCCAGCTCCCCTATCCATAAGAGGCTGCGCACGATGGGTCTTTCCTCCTTCAAAATCGCTCACAAATTGATCACCGGCGCGCAAGCTATCGAGCAACTGGCGGCGGAGCTCACGCGCCTGGACATCGATAACCCGCTGATCGTCACTGACGCCGCGTTGGTCAGGTCAGGTACGGTCGAGCTGGCGCTGGCGCAACTGGGGGATCGTGCCTATGAAATCTTCGACCGGGTGTTGCCCGATCCTGAAATCGCCATCGTTGAAGATTGCATGCGGGTCTACCGCGAAGGCGGGCATGACGGATTGATTGGCCTCGGCGGTGGCAGTGCCATCGACATTGCCAAAAGCGTTGCCGCCTATGCCGGATACCACGGGGCGCTCGAAGATCTGTTTGGCATCGATCAGGTGCCGCGCAAAGGCCCGCCACTCATTGCCATTCCAACCACCGCCGGCACCGGGTCTGAAGTGACTAACGTGGCGATCCTCTCGGACAAGGTCGCCCAATTGAAGAAGGGGATCGTCAGCGATTACCTGTTGCCGGATGTGGCGCTGGTCAGTCCGCAAATGACCCTGACCTGCCCGCGCAGTGTCACCGCCGCCAGTGGCGTCGATGCATTGGTGCACGCCATTGAGTCCTATCTGTCGATCAACGCGTCGCCGATCACGGATGCTCTGGCCATCGGTGCGGTCAAGCTGATCGCCAAGGCGCTGCCCAAAGCCTATGCCAATCCCTCCAATCTGCAGGCCCGTGAAGACATGGCCACCGCCAGCCTGATGGCCGGCATGGCTTTCGGCAACGCCGGGGTCGGTGCGGTGCATGCGTTGGCCTATCCGTTGGGTGGCCGCTTCAACATTGCCCATGGCGTCAGCAATGCGTTGCTGCTGCCCCATGTCATGATCTGGAACAAGATGGCCTGCGTCGAACGCATGCAGGATATCGCCGAGGCCATGGGTATCAGGACCGCTCATCTGAGTGCCAGCGAAGCGGCCGACGAGGCCGTGGAGGCCATGAGCGCGCTCTGTGCGGCGGTGGAAATCCCGTCAGGTTTGCGCAGCTTCGGAATTCCGGAGGACGCCATCCCGGCCATGGCCGTGGAAGCCGCGGGGATCGAGCGACTGATGCGCAATAATCCGCGCAAGTTGAATGCTGTCGATATCGAGAAAATCTACCGCGCGGCTTATTAGGCAAAGCCCAATCATCGCGGTTACGGTGCGCGGGCCAAAGCATGCGGTATACAATGCGCGCCATCGTGATTTTGCTCAGAAAAGGTGCGTCATGCAGCCCTTCGTAATTGCTCCGTCGATTCTCTCCGCCGATTTCGCCCGCCTGGGCGAGGAAGTGGACAATGTCCTGGCTGCCGGTGCCGACTTCGTGCACTTCGATGTCATGGACAACCACTACGTGCCCAACCTGACCATCGGCCCGATGGTGTGTGCGGCGCTGCGCAAGTACGGCGTGACCGCGCCGATCGACGCGCACCTGATGGTCAGCCCGGTCGACCGAATCGTCGGCGACTTCATCGAAGCCGGCGCGACCTACATCACTTTCCACCCTGAAGCCACCCAGCACATCGACCGTTCCCTGCAACTGATCCGCGAAGGCGGCTGCAAGTCGGGCCTGGTATTCAACCCGGCGACTCCGCTGGACGTGCTCAAGTATGTGATGGACAAGGTCGACATGATCCTGCTCATGAGCGTCAACCCGGGCTTTGGCGGTCAGAAGTTCATTCCCGCTACCCTCGACAAGCTGCGCGAAGCGCGGGCGCTGATCGATGCATCGGGGCGTGACATCCGCCTGGAAATCGACGGCGGCGTGAACGTCAACAACATTCGTGAAATCGCTGCGGCTGGCGCTGACACGTTCGTTGCCGGCTCGGCCATCTTCAATGCGCCGAACTATCAGGAAGTCATCGACAAGATGCGTTCCGAACTGGCGCTGGCTCGCCCATGAGTGGTTTTGAGCAGCTGTTCGCGGGGCAACTGCCGCGGTTGGTGATGTTCGATCTGGACGGCACATTGATCGATTCGGTCCCGGACCTGGCAGTGGCTGTGGATAAAATGCTGCTCAAACTCGGTCGCCAGCCTGCCGGTCTGGAAGCGGTACGCGAATGGGTCGGCAATGGTGCGCCAGTGCTGGTGCGTCGTGCGCTGGCCGGCGGGATCGATCATTCGGCGGTTGATGACAACGAAGCTGAACGGGCGCTGGAGTATTTCATGCAGGCTTATGGCGAGAGCCATGAGTTGACCGTGGTTTACCCCGGCGTGCGCGATACCCTCAAATGGCTGCAAAAGCAGGGTGTCGAGATGGCGCTGATCACCAACAAGCCGGAGCGCTTCGTCGCGCCGCTGCTGGATCAGATGAAGATCGGCCGCTATTTCCGCTGGATCATCGGCGGCGACACCCTGCCACAGAAAAAACCGGACCCGGCCGCGCTGTTTTTCGTAATGAAAATGGCCAATATTCCCGCCTCGCAATCGCTTTTCGTCGGCGATTCGCGCAGTGATGTGCTGGCGGCGAAAGCGGCTGGCGTCCAGTGCGTGGCGTTGAGCTATGGCTATAACCATGGCCGGCCGATTGTTGAAGAGTCGCCGGCACTGGTCATCGACGATCTGCGCAAGCTAATTCCCGGTTGCCTGGATCCGGCCGCTGAGATAACGTTGGCCGACGCTGTTCAATCCCCTCCTGGAAATTCCATCGTGGTGGTCACTCGCAAACTCTGGATGAAAGTCATCAAGGCCTTGGCCCGCTGGCGTTGGCGCGCCTGACGTGATCCTGGCCGGTTATCCGGCGCGTTTGCATACCTGACTGTTTGACCCTCAAGCCACGAGGCACATCATGATCCGTGAAGAATTCCTGCGTTTGGCCGCTGCCGGCTACAACCGCATTCCGCTTGCCTGCGAAACCCTGGCCGATTTCGACACGCCGCTGTCGATTTACCTGAAGCTGGCTGACGAACCTAACTCCTACCTGCTCGAATCGGTGCAGGGCGGCGAGAAGTGGGGGCGTTACTCGATTATCGGCCTGCCGTGCCGTACTGTGCTGCGGGTCCATGATCACCATGTCAGCGTGACAGTCGATGGCGTTGAAACCGAAAGCCACGATGTTGAAGATCCGCTGGCGTTCGTCGAAGCCTTCAAGGCTCGCTATAACGTCCCGACCATCGCAGGCCTGCCGCGATTCAACGGTGGCCTGGTGGGCTACTTCGGTTACGACTGCGTACGTTATGTGGAAAAACGCCTGGGCAAGTGCCCGAACCCGGACCCGCTGGGCGTGCCGGACATTTTGTTGATGGTGTCCGACGCTGTCGTGGTCTTCGACAACCTGGCGGGCAAGATGCACGCGATCGTCCTGGCCGACCCTGCGCAGGACGATGCGTTCGAGCAAGGTCGTGAGCGCCTGGAAGCGTTGCTGGAAAAGCTCCGCCAGCCGATCACCCCGCGCCGTGGCCTGGATTTCAGCAAGCAGCAAGCGGCCGACCCGGTGTTCCGCTCAAGCTTCACCCAGCACGATTACGAAAAAGCCGTCGACACCATCAAGGAGTACATCCTGGCCGGTGACTGCATGCAGGTCGTGCCGTCCCAGCGCATGTCGATTGACTTCAAGGCTGCGCCTATCGATCTGTACCGCGCGCTGCGCTGCTTCAACCCGACGCCATACATGTACTTCTTCAACTTCGGCGACTTCCACGTCGTCGGCAGTTCGCCGGAAGTGCTGGTGCGGGTCGAAGACAACCTGATCACCGTGCGCCCGATCGCCGGCACCCGACCGCGTGGCGCTAGCGAAGAAGCCGATCTGGCGCTGGAAAAAGACCTGCTGTCGGACGACAAGGAAATCGCCGAGCACCTGATGCTCATCGACCTGGGCCGCAACGATACCGGCCGGGTGTCGGAAATCGGTTCGGTGAAGCTCACCGAAAAAATGGTCATCGAGCGTTATTCCAACGTGATGCACATCGTGTCCAACGTGACCGGTCAACTGAAGGACGGCCTGACGGCGATGGATGCGCTGCGGGCGATTCTGCCAGCCGGTACCTTGTCCGGTGCACCAAAAATCCGCGCAATGGAAATCATCGACGAACTGGAACCGGTCAAGCGCGGTGTCTACGGTGGCGCCGTCGGCTACTTCGCCTGGAACGGCAACATGGACACCGCCATTGCCATCCGCACGGCGGTCATCAAGAACGGCGAACTGCATGTGCAGGCCGGGGGCGGCATCGTCGCCGATTCGGTGCCGGCGCTGGAATGGGAAGAAACCCTGAACAAGCGCCGCGCGATGTTCCGTGCCGTTGCCCTGGCTGAACAAACTCCGCAAGGCTGACCCATGAACTGACGCGCCTGCCGGCCGCCTTGAACAACCAAGCGCAGGCCGCGGCGCCAGATTCATTTGAAGGCTGCTTCCGAAGTCAGAGAATTCAAGAGGTTTCCAACGCCATGTTGTTGATGATCGATAACTACGACTCTTTTACCTATAACGTTGTGCAATACCTGGGCGAACTGGGTGCCCAGGTCAAAGTCGTGCGCAACGATGAATTGACCGTTGCCGAAATCGAAGCCCTCAATCCTGAGCGCATCGTGGTTTCCCCCGGTCCCTGCACCCCGACCGAGGCCGGTGTTTCGATTGACGTGATCAAGCACTTTGCCGGCAAGTTGCCGATTCTCGGTGTCTGCCTGGGCCATCAGTCCATCGGCCAGGCCTTTGGCGGTGATGTGGTTCGCGCCCGTCAGGTGATGCACGGCAAGACCAGCCCGGTGTTCCACGAGGACAAAGGGGTCTTTGCAGGGCTGAACAATCCGCTGACGGTTACCCGCTATCATTCATTGATCGTCAAGCGTGAAACCTTGCCCGATTGCCTTGAGCCGACCGCCTGGACTCAGCTCGAAGACGGCTCGGTCGACGAGATCATGGGCCTGCGCCACAAAACCCTGAACATCGAGGGTGTGCAGTTTCACCCGGAGTCGATTCTCACCGAGCAGGGCCATGAGCTGTTCGCGAACTTCCTCAAACAAACCGGCGGCACGCGCTAAGGACCTTTCATGAATATCAAGACAGCCCTGGGCCGTATCGTCGACCAGCTCGACCTCAGTACTGAAGAAATGCGCGACGTCATGCGCGAAATCATGACCGGGCAATGCACGGACGCACAGATCGGTGCGTTCATGATGGCCATGCGCATGAAGAGTGAAAGCATCGATGAAATCGTCGGTGCCGTGTCGGTCATGCGCGAGCTGGCGGACAAGGTCGAGCTCAAGACCCTGGATGGTGTGGTGGATGTCGTCGGCACGGGCGGCGATGGCGCAAACATTTTCAACGTGTCGACTGCATCGGCATTCGTGGTTTCGGCGGCGGGTTGCACGGTGGCCAAGCACGGCAATCGCGCGGTGTCGGGCAAGAGCGGCAGTGCCGATTTGCTGGAGGCGGCGGGAATCTATCTGAACCTGACACCCGTGCAAGTGGCGCGCTGCATCGATAACGTCGGTATCGGCTTCATGTTTGCCCAGACTCACCACAGCGCCATGAAATACGCTGCCGGCCCGCGTCGCGATCTTGGCTTGCGGACCCTGTTCAACATGCTCGGCCCGCTTACGAATCCGGCTGGGGTGAAGCATCAGGTGGTGGGTGTGTTCACCCAGGCCTTGTGCCGTCCATTGGCGGAAGTCCTGCAGCGGCTGGGCAGCAAGCACGTGCTGGTTGTGCATTCCAAGGATGGCCTGGACGAATTCAGCCTCGCAGCGCCAACGTATGTCGCCGAACTGAAGAACGACCAGATCACCGAGTACTGGGTCGAGCCGGAAGACCTGGGCATGAAAAGCCAGAGCCTGCATGGCCTGGCGGTGGAAAGCCCGGCGGCGTCCCTGGAGCTGATTCGCGATGCACTGGGCAAGCGCAAGACTGAAAACGGTCAGAAAGCGGCGGAGATGATCATGCTCAATGCCGGCGCTGCACTGTACGCCGCCGACCATGCCAGCAGCCTCAAAGAGGGTGTGGCATTGGCGCACGATGCGCTGCACACGGGCTTGGCCCGGGAAAAACTCGAGGAGCTGGGTGCGTTTACCGCGGTATTTAAAGTGGAGAATGAGGGATGAGTGTACCGACGGTTCTGGAAAAGATCCTGGCGCGTAAGGTCGAGGAGGTCGCCGAGCGCAGTGCTCGCGTGAGTCTCGCCGAGTTGGAGAGCCTGGCCAAGGCGGCCGATGCACCCCGTGGTTTTGCCAAGGCATTGATCGAGCAAGCCAAGCGCAAAGAGCCCGCGGTCATTGCTGAAATCAAAAAAGCATCCCCGAGCAAAGGCGTGATCCGCGAGAACTTCGTGCCTGCCGATATCGCCAGAAGCTATGAGAAGGGCGGCGCGACCTGCCTGTCGGTACTCACCGATATCGATTATTTCCAGGGCGCCGATGCGTACCTGCAACAGGCGCGTGCGGCGTGCAAACTGCCGGTGATCCGCAAGGATTTCATGATCGATCCGTACCAGATCATCGAAGCCCGCGCCCTGGGTGCCGATTGTGTGCTGTTGATTGTTTCCGCTCTGGACGACGTGAAAATGGCCGAGCTGGCATCGGCGGCCAAGGGCGTTGGCCTTGATGTGCTGGTCGAGGTGCATGATGGCGACGAGTTGGATCGAGCCCTGAAAACCCTCGATACACCGCTGGTTGGTATCAACAATCGCAATCTGCACACCTTTGATGTCAGCCTGGAGACGACCCTCGATCTGTTGCCTCGCATCCCGCGTGATCGCCTGGTGATCACCGAAAGCGGCATTCTCAATCGTGCCGATGTCGAGTTGATGGAAATCAGTGACGTGTACGCTTTCCTGGTCGGCGAGGCATTCATGCGCGCCGAAAGCCCAGGCACTGAACTGCAGCGCCTGTTCTTCCCGGAGCGTGGTGTGCCGGTCAGCGGCTCGACCCTCGACTGAACAACGCATCGCGAGCAGGCTCGCTCCCACAGTTACACCAAATCCAATGTGGGAGCGAGCCTGCTCGCGATAGCGGCATAAGAAGCACCACAGACTCTACGTCCTACGGAATCCCTTATGACCTTACCTGTCTCCTTGACCATCGAAGCCGGCCTGCAAGCCGAACAGGATTTGCTGGCATCGGTTTGCGCCGGCAATGGGGAGTCTGGTCTGTTGTTTTGGCAACCCAGTGATCGGGCGTTGGTCATGCCGCGGCGGCTTAATCGTCTTCCCGGTTTTGATGCAGCCTGCGAGGTTTCGGCAGCAGCTGGATGGCCGGTGTTGCTGCGCGAAACCGGTGGCGAGCCGGTGCCGCAATCTGCCTCGACGATCAACATCGCCCTGGTTTATGCGCCCCCGCGCAGCGAGGGCGATCTGAACCGCATCGAGTCCGGTTACCGACGCCTGTGCGACCCGATTTGTCAGTTGCTTGATGAGCTGGGTGGTACTTCATCGCTGGGAGAAATCGACGGCGCTTTCTGCGACGGTCGTTTCAACGTCAATCTGGATGGGCGCAAGATGGTCGGAACGGCCCAGCGCTGGCGCCAGAGCCAGGGCGGTCAGCGTCCAGTAGGCCTGGTGCACGGGGCAATGTTGCTGGATGACGAGCGTCAGTCGATGGTCGCTGCGGTCAACCGCTTCAATGAGGCTTGTGGTCTGGAGCAGCGGGTTCGCGCCGACAGTCACATCGCCCTGCATGAGAAATTCATGGCACCCAATGCGCTGGTGCGCCTTGAAGAGCTTTACCGGCAAATGCTCAAGCAAATGTTCGGCGCCTGAGTTTCAGGCTTAGCGCGTCCCGAAGACCACCATGGTCTTGCCTTTGACATCCACCAGGTTGCGTTCCTCCAGGTCCTTGAGCACGCGACCGACCATCTCCCGCGAACAGCCGACAATTCGCCCGATTTCCTGGCGGGTCACCTTGATCTGCATGCCATCGGGGTGAGTCATTGCATCCGGTTGCTTGCAAAGCTCCAGCAGGCAGCGGGCGACGCGACCGGTCACGTCGAAAAAGGCCAGGTCGCCGACCTTTCGCGTCGTGTTACGCAGGCGCTGTGCGATTTGTCCGCTCAACACGTAAAGAATGTCCGGGTCTTGCTGTGAAAGCTCGCGGAACTTCGAGTAGCTGATTTCCGCAACTTCACATTCGACCTTGGCGCGCACCCAGGCACTGCGCTCCTGTTCCAGGCCTGCCTGCTCGAATAACCCCAGCTCGCCAAAAAAGTCCCCGGCGTTGAGGTAGGCAATGATCATCTCGCGGCCGTCGTCATCCTCGATGAGGATGGTGACCGAGCCTTTGATGATGAAGAACAACGATTCCGCACGGTCGCCGGCACAAATGATGTTGCTCTTGGCCTGATAGCGACGGCGCTGGCAATGCATCAACAGCTTGTCGAGGTTCTTGATCCTGGGGGTGGGGGTAATAGCAACCATGGTTGTATCCCGAAAAGACTGCACGGTGTGTTTGGTTTTTTTATGTATGGCGAAACGGCGAAAAAGCTGGCAATGCGCCAGCGAATTGGCGTCAGCTTATCAGACGTTTCCTTCTATATTCGAGAATTTACCTATAAGGCAGGCGGTTATGTCCCAGGAAGGGGAGCGCTGTCAATCCGGGGGGCTGTGCTAAGCTGGCGACCCTTTTTTATACAGTGGAGTCTCGACGATGAAGGCACGCATCCAATGGGCAGGCGAAGCCATGTTCCTCGGCGAATCCGGCAGCGGTCACGTCGTGGTCATGGACGGTCCTCCCGATGCCGGTGGCCGTAACCTGGGTGTCCGGCCAATGGAAATGCTCCTGCTGGGTGTTGGCGGTTGCAGCAATTTCGACGTGGTCAGCATCCTCAAGAAGTCCCGCCAGGCGGTCGAGAGCTGCGAAGCCTTCCTCGAAGCCGAGCGGGCGACCGAGGATCCAAAGGTCTTTACCAAGATTCACATGCACTTTGTGGTCAAGGGGCGTGGGCTGAAAGAGGCACAGGTCAAGCGCGCCATCGAACTGTCCGCCGAAAAATACTGCTCGGCGTCGATCATGCTCGGCGCTGCCGGTGTCGAGATTACCCACGACTACGAAATCATCGAGCTCGGTTGAGTCGACATTCAACTATCATAAAAGCGGTGCAGACTCTGGCGATCCCCTGCTGACGTCTGCATAATGCGCCACTTTTTTCAGGGTAGTGACCTGTCTGCCGACAGGTCGCGCTCCCGAACAGACAACCAAAATCGCCATCGCGAAGAGGTGTTAACCGTCCTACGCAGGTGCGTCGTTCGCATCTGACGGGATGGATCTGTGTAGTGATCGGCCTCATCGTCTTTGGCGCCATGTTCTGGTCGATGATTCTGCACCGCCGCTCGACCGGGCAAGTGGCGGCAAGATT
>NZ_JBNNVQ010000148.1:0-10795 GCF_050280625.1 Pseudomonas sp. NPDC089569 | reverse complement strand
TCGATCTTGGCTTGCAGGTCGGCGATCGGCTGTTCGAAATCTAGAAAATTCGGGTTCATAGGCGTCCGTCTTGGGTCGAGTCCCAAGTGATCTTGGGCCGGCCGATTGTCTATTCGCGCCCTACCTTAAGGGAGAGGCGCGTTCAGGTCGAGATTAAAAATTCGGGTTGGGGCCAGTCGCCTTCTTTATGACAAGAAATTGCACCTGGCCATCAACGGTATTGGAGGAAGACGTTGTCTCGCCCGAACTGGTCACGCAAGGCTTGAATCAACGCATCCGCCGGATCGATTCGCCAGCTCTCGCCGAACTGCAGCAAGGCTTTTGCATCGGTGCCGGTGTACTCCATGGTAATCGGACACGCCCCGCGATGACGCTTGAACAAGTCGCCCAACCAGCGTAGCTGATCACCCTTGAGATCCTGGGTATGAACCTTCAAGCGCAGGCTTTCGGCCAGGTTGGTACGCGCATCCTCCATGCTCATCACCCGCTTGACCCGCAACCGCAGGCCACCGGAAAAGTCGTCATTGCTGACTTCGCCTTCGACCACCACCATCGCATCCGTCTGCAACAGCGATTGCGCGGAGTGGAAAGCATCGGCGAATAGCGATGCCTCGATCCGGCCGGAACGGTCATCCAGGGTGATGAACCCCATCTTGTCGCCCTTCTTGTTCTTCATCACCCGCAGCGCAATGATCATGCCGGCAACGGTCTGGGTATCACGCGCCGGTTTCAGATCAATGATGCGCTGACGGGCAAAACGGCGGATTTCACCTTCGTACTCGTCGATCGGGTGGCCGGTCAGGTACAGGCCCAAGGTATCTTTCTCACCTTTGAGCCGTTCCTTGAGGGTCAGCTCCTTGGCCTTGCGGTGATTGGCGTAGACGTCTGCATCCTCTTCGACGAACAACCCGCCGAAGAGATCCGCGTGACCGCTGTCATGGGTACGGGCGGTCTGTTCCGCCGCCTTGATCGCCTCCTCCATGGCCGCCAGCAGTACCGCGCGGTTGCGGTCGATGTTGGCCTGGTAGGCTTTGGATTCGTCGTGAAAATAGGGCCCCAGACGATCCAGCGCACCGCTGCGAATCAAGCCGTCGAGGGTGCGCTTGTTGATGCGTTTGAGATCGACACGTGCACAGAAGTCGAACAGATCCTTGAACGGACCATCCAATCGCGCTTCGGTGATGGCTTCGACCGGCCCCTCGCCAACCCCCTTGATTGCACCCAGACCATAAATGATCCGGCCTTCTTCGTTCACCGTGAACTTGAACTCCGAGGCGTTCACATCCGGTGCATCAAGGCGAAGCTTCATGGTGCGCACTTCTTCGATCAAGGTCACGACCTTGTCGGTGTTGTGCATATCCGCCGAGAGTACCGCCGCCATGAACGGCGCCGGGTAGTGCGCCTTCAGCCAGGCAGTCTGGTAGGACACCAGGCCGTAGGCGGCGGAGTGGGACTTGTTGAAGCCGTAGCCGGCGAATTTTTCCACCAGGTCAAAGATGTTACCGGCCAGGTCGGCATCAATGCCGTTAGTGGCGCAACCCTCGATGAAACCACCGCGCTGCTTGGCCATTTCCTCGGGTTTCTTCTTACCCATGGCGCGACGCAGCATGTCGGCACCACCCAGGGTGTAACCGGCCATCACCTGGGCAATCTGCATCACCTGCTCCTGATACAGGATGATGCCGTAGGTCGGTGCCAATACGGGTTTGAGGCCGTCGTACTGGTAGTCAGAGTGCGGGTACGCCAATTCGGCGCGACCGTGCTTGCGGTTGATGAAGTCATCCACCATGCCCGATTGCAACGGACCCGGGCGGAACAGTGCCACCAATGCGATCAAGTCTTCCAGGCAGTCGGGCTTGAGCTTTTTGATCAGCTCCTTCATGCCGCGGGACTCGAGCTGGAACACTGCCGTGGTTTCGGCTTTTTGCAGCAACGTATATGTCGGTTTGTCATCCAGCGGGATGAACGCAATGTCGAGCGGCGGCTCGTTGGCCTTGGCGCGGTCGCGGTTGATGGTTTTCAACGCCCAGTCGATGATCGTCAGGGTCCGCAATCCGAGGAAGTCGAACTTCACCAGTCCCGCCGCCTCGACGTCATCCTTGTCGAACTGGGTGACCAGACCGCCACCTTCTTCATCGCAGGAAATCGGCGAAAAATCAGTCAACTTGGTCGGCGCGATCACCACGCCACCGGCGTGTTTACCCGTACCACGGGTCACGCCTTCGAGCTTGAGGGCCATGTCCCAGATTTCTGCGGCTTCCTCATCGACCTTGAGGAAGTCGCGCAGGATTTCCTCTTGCTCGAAGGCCTTTTCAAGCGTCATGCCGACTTCGAACGGGATCATCTTCGACAGGCGATCGGCCAGGCCATAGGACTTGCCCTGCACCCGCGCCACGTCGCGGACCACTGCCTTGGCCGCCATGGAGCCGAAGGTGATGATCTGGCTTACCGCGTTACGACCGTATTTGTCGGCCACATAATCGATCACCCGGTCACGACCGTCCATGCAGAAGTCGACGTCGAAGTCGGGCATGGAGACCCGCTCGGGGTTCAGGAAACGCTCGAACAGCAGATCGTATTCCAGCGGGTCGAGGTCAGTGATCTTTTGCACATAGGCCACCAGCGAACCGGCACCCGATCCCCGGCCGGGCCCTACCGGCACGCCGTTGTTCTTGGCCCACTGGATAAAGTCCATCACGATCAGGAAGTATCCGGGAAAGCCCATCTGGATAATGATATCCAGCTCGAAATTCAACCGGTCGACATAGACCTGACGCTTGGCGTCGTAATCTTCCGTGGTGTCTTTTGGCAGCAGAACCGCCAGACGTTCTTCCAGGCCCTCGAACGAAACCTTGCGGAAATACTCATCGATGGTCATGCCATCGGGGATCGGGAAATTGGGCAGGAAGTGCGTGCCCAGCTTCACGTCGATGTTGCAGCGCTTGGCGATCTCTACGGTGTTTTCCAGCGCGTCGGGAATGTCGCTGAACAACTGCGCCATTTCGTCGGCGCTTTTCAGGTATTGCTGATCGCTGTAGTTCTTCGAGCGCCGCGGATCATCGAGCGCGCGGCCCTCACCGATGCAAACGCGGGTTTCGTGAGCGGCGAAATCCTCCTGCTTGATGAAACGCACATCGTTGGTTGCAACCAGCGGCGCGCCGAGCTTTTCGGCCAGGGCCACGGCACCGTGCAATTGCTCTTCATCGTTGGGGCGATTGGTGCGCTGGATTTCCAGATAGAAACGATCCGGGAACACCGCCATCCATTCACGTGCCAGGGCCTGGGCTTCGTCGATATTGCCATTGATGATGGCCTGGCCGATCTCACCCTCTTTCGCCGCCGACAGCATGATCAAGCCTTCGCTGGCCTCGACCACCCACTCACGCTCGATGATGATCAAGCCGTTGCGCTGCCCCTCGATGAAGCCGCGGGAAATCAGCTCGGTGAGATTACGGTAGCCTTCGGGATTCATCACCAGCAGGCTGATCCGGCTCAACGGCCCATCCGGGTCCTTGTTCGACAGCCACAGGTCGGCACCACAGATCGGCTTGATCCCGGCGCCCATGGCGGCCTTATAGAACTTGACCAGCGAACACATGTTGTTTTGATCGGTGACCGCTACGGCAGGCATGTTCATGCCGACCAGGCTCTTGACCAGCGGTTTGATCCGCACCAGACCGTCAACCAGGGAATATTCAGTGTGCAGGCGTAGATGAACGAATGAAGCCGGCATGGTGATCCTGTCTAGAAACCAGAGACGTGAAGACAACAAGGCCCGGATTGTACCGGGCCTTGGCAAAAAAAATCAGCCTTGCAGCTGGGGGCTTGTCCGTGCCTCGTACGCCAGGCGTACCGGAGCAAACGAACGTCGGTGAATCGGAGTCGGTCCAAGGCGCATAAGCGCCTCCAGATGAACGGGGGTCGGATAGCCCTTGTGGCCGCCGATACCGTAGCCTGGATAAATCAATTCGAAGGCGGCCATTTCCCGGTCACGGCTAACCTTGGCCAGAATCGACGCTGCCGCGATGGCAGGAACCTTGCCATCGCCCTGCACCACCGCTTCGGCTCGCATCGGCAGGATCGGACAACGGTTACCGTCGATCATCGCCAGTTTTGGCTGGATATGCAGCCCGGCCACAGCGCGCTGCATGGCCAGCATGGTGGCATGCAGGATGTTCAACTCGTCGATTTCTTCGACTTCCGCACGGGCAATACACCAGCTCAAAGCTTTTTCGCAGATTTCGTCGTAGAGCTTTTCACGACGGGCTTCAGTGAGCTTCTTCGAATCATTGAGCCCCAGAATGGGACGATTCGGATCAAGGATCACAGCGGCGGTCACGACTGCGCCACAGAGTGGCCCGCGACCGACTTCATCGACGCCGGCAACCAGATCTTCAGCTTCGGCTACCAGGGTGAAATCCAGCCCCATCTGCATACTTGTCTTACTCATTGTTTCCGACCGATCAGATTGAGCACCGCATCTGCCGCCTGATTGGAGGCATCCAGACGCAAGGTCCGGTGAATTTCATCGAAACCACGGGTCTGCTCCTGCCCGCCTTCAATCAAGGGCGACAGTGTCTGCGCCAGGGCTTCGACCGTCGCATCGTCTTGCAACAATTCAGGCACCAACAAGCGCTGGGCCAACAGGTTCGGCAGCGACACGTAGGGGCTTTTCACCATTCGCTTGAGAATCCAGAACGTCAACGGAGCCAGGCGATAAGCGACTACCATCGGTCGCTTGTACAACAAGGCTTCAAGTGTTGCGGTTCCGGAGGCAATCAGCACCGCGTCGCATGCCGCCAGGGCCAGGTGCGACTTGCCATCGAGCAGTGTCAGCGGCAGATCGCGACCGACCAGCAATTGCTCAAGCTGCGCGCGACGCTCAGGACTGGCACAAGGCATGACGAACCGCACGCCGGGACGCATGGCCCGCAAACGTTGCGCGGTGTCGAGAAACAGCGCACCGAGACGGCCAACTTCCCCACCACGACTTCCGGGCATCAGTGCAACCAGCGGCCCGTCGGGCAATCCCAATTCGGCCCGCGCGGCGGCGCGGTCAGCCTCGAGGGGAATGGCATCGGCCAGGGAATGTCCGACAAACCGCACCGGCACACCCTTTTCTTCATAAAACTTCGCTTCGAAGGGGAACAGCGTCAGCATCAAGTCGCAACCTTCGCGAATTTTCAGCACGCGCTTCTGACGCCAGGCCCAGACAGACGGGCTGACGTAATGCACGGTCTTGATTCCGGCCCGGCGCAGCTTGAGTTCGATATTGAGGTTGAAGTCCGGGGCATCGATACCGATGAACACATCGGGTTTCGCTTCGATCAGGTCGGCCACCAGCTTCTTGCGCCGTGCCAGCAATTCGCGCAACCGGCCCAATACCTCCACAAGCCCCATGACCGACAGGCGTTCCATCGGAAAGTAGGACTTCAGGCCTTCAGCCTGCATGAGCGGACCACCGACTCCGATGAACTCGATTGCCGGGTCACGAGCCTTGAGTGCGCGCATAAGACCCGCACCGAGAATATCGCCGGAAGCTTCGCCCGCCACCAGCGCAATACGCAGACTGGCCATGGTCAGCGAGTGATGCCACGGGACGAAGACTGAATGGAGTCGCGAAAGAGCGCGACTTCAGGGAACTGGGTCGACGCCTCGGCCAGTTCGGCAAGCGCCTGCTCAACGGTCAGGCCTTGACGGTAGACCACTTTGTAAGCGCGGCGCAGGGCGTGGATGGCGTCTTCGCTGAAACCGCGGCGACGCATGCCCTCGAAGTTCATGCTGCGTGCCTCGGCCGGGTTGCCGAACACCGTAACGTAGGCAGGAACGTCCTTGCCAATGGCCGTACCCATGCCGGAAAAACTGTGGGCACCAATATGGCAATATTGGTGAACCAGTGTAAAACCGGAAAGAATGGCCCAGTCATCCACGTGGACATGGCCGGCCAGCGCCGTGTTGTTGACCAGGATGCAGTGGTTGCCGATGACACTGTCGTGACCGATATGGGCGTAGGCCATGATGAGGTTATGGTCGCCCAGGGTCGTTTCGGAGCGATCCTGAATGGTTCCCCGATGAATCGTCACGCCTTCACGAATGACGTTATGGTCACCGATCACCAACCGCGTTTCTTCGCCCTTGTATTTCAGATCCGGCGTGTCCTCGCCGACTGAGGAAAACTGGTAAATGCGGTTGTGCTTACCGATTCGGGTCGGGCCTTTGACAATCACATGCGGTCCGATGACTGTCCCCTCGCCGATTTCCACACCTGCGCCGATGATCGACCACGGGCCGACCTCGACACCATCAGCCAGAACGGCCGACGGATCGATGATTGCGCGAGGGTCAATCAAACTCATAGCTTGCGTTCCGCACAGATGATTTCAGCAGAGCAGACCGGCTTGCCATCGACCGAAGCCTGGCACTCGAACTTCCAGATCTGGCGCTTGCAGCTGATGAACTTCGCCTCGAGGATCAATTGATCGCCCGGTAATACCGGCTGGCGAAAGCGCAGCTTGTCGGAGCCGACGAAGTAATAGAGGGTGCCATCGGCCGGTTTCACGTCGAGCATCTTGAAACCAAGGATCCCGGCAGCCTGAGCCATCGCCTCGATGATCAGTACACCCGGCATGATTGGATGAGCCGGAAAGTGACCATTGAAGAAGGGTTCGTTGATGCTGACATTCTTGTAGGCGCGAATGCGCTTGCCTTCCGTATCCAGATCCACCACCCGATCCACCAGCAGGAACGGGTAACGGTGAGGCAGGTATTCGCGAATCTCGTTGATGTCCATCATTTCGGGGGGAAGCCTATGTAAAAATTGGGAGCGCGCGACTGACGCACAGCCCTCTAGCAAATCAAGGACGCAATCCAGCGGCTGCGCATACTTGATATGGAAATGGTATCAGCCATCTGATGAAGCATTGTCGCCAGGGGTCACTTCCCCAGCCTGCTTTTCCAGTTGGCGCAACCGTCGCGCCATGTCATCGAGCTTGCGGATGCGCGCCGCGCTTTTGCGCCACTCGGCTGCAGGCTGCATTGCCGTGCCGGAAGAGTAGGCGCCCGGCTCGGTGATCGAGTGGGTCACCATGGTCATCCCGGTGATGAAGACGTTGTCGCAAATGTCGATGTGTCCCACCAGCCCCACACCACCGGCGAGCATGCAATGCTTGCCGATTTTGGTGCTGCCGGAAATCCCCACGCACGCGGCCATGGCGGTGTGATCACCGACCTGAACGTTGTGGGCGATCTGAATCTGGTTGTCCAGCTTCACGCCATTGCCAATGATGGTATCGGCCAGTGCACCCCGGTCGATGGCGGTATTGACACCGATTTCCACATCGTCGCCGACCAGCACACCACCGATCTGGGCAATTTTCTGCCAAACGCCCTTCTCGTTGGCAAATCCGAAGCCTTCGCCACCGAGTACTGCGCCTGATTGAATCACCACCCGTTTGCCGACACGCACGTCGTGATAAAGGGTGACACGCGGAGCGAGCCAGCCACCTTCGCCAATGACGCTTCGGGCACCAATGAAGCAATGAGCGCCAATGGTTGCACCGGCACCGACATGCGCTGCGCTTTCGACGACCACAAAGGCACCGATACTTGCCGTCGGGTCGATCACCGCATCAGCCGCAATGACTGCTGTCGGATGAATGCCTGATGCGGCTTTGGGCTTGGGATCGAACAAGTGGGAAACACGGGCGTAGGCGGCATACGGATCAGGCACCACCAGCGCATTGCCGACATAACCTTCAGCATCAGCAGCCTTGAGCAACAAGGCGGCCGCCTGGCTACCGGCGAGGTACTTGCGGTACTGAGGATTTGCGAGAAAGCTCAATTGAGCTGGGCCAGCCTCCTGCAAGGTGGCCAGCCCAGTGATCGCTTTCTCCGGGTCGCCACGCAGGGTGGCGCCGAGGAACTCGGCCAATTGGCCGAGCTTAATGATCGCTGTCATGGATTACTTCAGCTGATTCATGCGCTCGATAACCTGGCGCGTGATGTCGTACTGAGGTTTGACATCAATCACTGCGCCACGCTCGAAGACCAGGTCAAAAGCACCTTTCTTGATGACTTCTTCCACAGCGCTATCCAGTTTCGGCTTGAGCTGCTTCAGCATTTCACGGTCGGCAACGGCTTTGGCCTCGTTCAGTTCCTTGGACTGGAACTGGAAGTCACGAGCCTTTTGCTTGAACTCAAGCTCCAGGCGCTCGCGCTCACCTTGCTGCATTTTGTCGCCACCGGCCATCAGACGATCCTGGATGCCTTTGGCGCTGCTTTCCAGAGCCTTGAGCTTGGTCAGTTGAGGGCCGAATTTTTTCTCGGCGTCCACGGCGTACTTCTTGGCCGCGTCGGACTCCAGCAGAGCCATCTGGTAGTTCAGAACGGCGATTTTCATGTCGGCAAATGCCGGGCCTGCTACCAGTACGGAAGCCAGGAGAACCAATTGAGTCAACTTACGCACGATGCACTCCTACAAAATCCATTGTCGTTATCTTGGATCAGACGCTTAGAACGTTTGACCGAGGGAAAATTGGAACACTTGAGTTTCAGCGTTATCCGGTTTCTTGATCGGTGTCGCCAGGGCGAAGCTCAAAGGACCCAGCGCGGTAACCCACGTCACACCCACACCGACAGAACTGGCCATGTTGCTCAAGCTGATGTCGTTGCACTGCGTATTGGACTTCGATCCATCGGCATTCGTGGTCGACGAACACTTGGAATCAAACACGTTACCCACATCCCAGAATACCGAGGTGCGCAAGGAACGCTGGTCCTTGACGAACGGCAGAGGGAACAGCAATTCCGCACCACCCTGGATCAAGACGTTACCACCGAACGGCAGCGGATCCTGGTCCGGGTCGAATGCTGTACCAGGGTTCTTGCCGGTACTTGGCGTACTGCGCGGACCCAAAGTGCTGTCCTTGAAGCCACGAACCGAGTTGAAACCACCAGCATAGTAGTTTTCGTAGAATGGCAAGCCATCGGTTGAGCCATAACCATCGCCATAACCCAATTCGGTATGCAGGCGCACGGTGTAGCTGTCATTCAATGGCTGGAACACCTGGCCACGATAATCGAGTTTGAAGAACGACAGGTCACTACCTGGCGTCGTGGATTCCAGCACCAGGCTCTGGGAGTGACCGCGGGTAGCCAGCACGCCCTTGTTCAGGGTCGATTCGGACCAGCCGGCCGAAGCCTTGAAGTTCAGGTACTGATCGCCTTCCTTGTTAACGAAATCGAAAA
The DNA here is from genome assembly GCF_050280625.1 of Pseudomonas sp. NPDC089569. Classification (NCBI taxonomy): domain Bacteria; kingdom Pseudomonadati; phylum Pseudomonadota; class Gammaproteobacteria; order Pseudomonadales; family Pseudomonadaceae; genus Pseudomonas; species Pseudomonas sp. NPDC089569. The sequence goes on along the minus strand of NZ_JBNNVQ010000148.1, from coordinate 1,549 downwards.
TCTCGTCGACGGTGTAGATACCGGTCTTGATCTTGTCCTGTTGCGCAGTCAGGCCGAAGGTCAGACGCGATGTTTCACTGATCGGGTAACCGACGCTCACACCCGCGCCCAGGCTGTCCACGGCATAGCTGGCCACATCGACGTCGAGGTCTTTGTAGTCAGTGGTGCGGTAGAACGCGTTGTAACCCAGGCTGACACCATCGGCAGTCCAGTAGGGGTCAACGAAACCGAAGTTGTAGCGAGTCTGGTATTGGCTCTTGGTCAAACCGACGCTGACTTTGTTACCGGTGCCCAGGAAGTTGTTCTGGGTGATCGAACCACCAAGAATCAGACCGGCACTCTGGGCGAAACCGACACTGGCGGTAATCGAACCCGAGGCTTGCTCCTCGACGCTGTAGTTGACATCCACCTGGTCATCGACGCCCGGTACGGCTGGCGTTTCAACGTTCACTTCCTTGAAGAAGCCCAGGCGCTCAAGACGGGTCTTGGACTGATCGATCAGGTAGGTCGAAGCCCAACCGCCTTCCATCTGACGCATTTCACGACGCAGTACTTCGTCTTCCGACTTGGTGTTGCCGCGGAAGTTGATGCGGTTGACGTAAGCGCGCTTGCCCGGATCGACAGCAAAGGTGATATCCACGGTGTGGTCATCATCGTGCGGTTGTGGCACGCCGTTGACGTTGGCGAAGGTGTAGCCTTCGTTACCCAGACGGCGAGTGATCAATTCAGAGGTGGTGGTCATCAGCTTGCGCGAGAACACCTGGCCCTTCTGCACCAGCAGCAGGGACTTGACCTGGTCTTCAGGGACTTTCAGATCACCGGTCAGTTTGACGTCACGTACCGTGTACTTGTCGCCTTCGTTGATGTTGACGGTGATATAGACGTGCTTCTTGTCCGGGGTGATGGAAACCTGGGTCGAAGCAATATCCATGTTGATATAGCCGCGGTCCAGGTAGTAGGAGCGCAGACGCTCCAGGTCACCGGAGAGTTTTTCACGGGCGTACTTGTCATCGTTCTTGAAGAACGACAGCCAGTTGGTGGTCTTGAGTTCGAACAGATCGATCAGGTCTTCATCCGGGAAAACCGTGTTACCCACCACGTTGATGTGCTGGATCGCCGCAACGGTGCCTTCGTTGATGTTGACCTTCAACCCGACGCGGTTGCGGGGTTGCGGTACCACTTCGGTATCGACGGTAGCCGAGTAGCGGCCCTGAGCGACGTACTGGCGCTGCAGTTCGTTACGCACACCTTCGAGGGTGGCGCGCTGGAAGATCTCGCCTTCGGCCAGACCGGACTGCTTGAGGCCCTTCATCAGGTCTTCAGTGGAGATCGCCTTGTTGCCTTCGATTTCGATACTGGCAACGGACGGACGTTCGACTACCGTAATGACCAGGACGTTGCCATCGCGGCCCAGCTGGATATCTTGAAAGAAACCGGTTTTAAACAACGCACGAGTGGACTCCACCAGGCGACGATCATCCGCCGACGTCTTTACGAGCTTCTTTACCGAAGAACTCGGTAACCAGCTTCTGTACCAGCGGCATACGGG
>NZ_JBNNVQ010000147.1:0-10878 GCF_050280625.1 Pseudomonas sp. NPDC089569 | reverse complement strand
CTGCGGCTGTCCGCAACTGTCCATTGGCTGCCATCGTCTTTGCGTGTGCGTCGTACGGACATCGAAGTCCCCTATAAAGAAGTCATGGTGCGTCGCCTGGTTTCAGGCCGGCGCAGTCTAAAGAATGAAAATGACGGTTCGTCAACGAGGGGGTAGACCTCGCCGTCCGCTGTGAGTTTAGAGACCGGTCATGAACAGGCTCTGTGAAAACCATGGAGACGACGCCGGTCTTGAGAGACTCAGGACCGGATCAAGCCGCGGGTGGTCTTCACAGAGGCTGCTAGCCGCCGGATTTCTTCGCCTTGAAACCGAGTTTGATCAGTTCAGCCAAGAGTAGCTCGACATGATCGCCCTGGATTTCAATGACTCCGTCTTTCAACGCCCCACCGGTACCACAGCGTTTTTTCAACGATGTGGCCAGTTCCTTGAGCGCGTCTTCAGCCAACGGCACGCCGGTGATGGTGGTCACCGTCTTGCCGCCACGGCCCTTGCTTTCACGGCGCACGCGGGCGATGCCGTCGCCGGCCGGGATAACGGTCTGTTTGCAGATGCAGGCGTCCACCGGCTTATTGCATTCCGGGCAATGACGACCTGCGTCGGTGGAAAATACCAGGCCGCCCAGGGCGGCGAAGGATGCGGCTTTTTTGGCCACCGGCAATCCTCTTGGGAGGACAAAGACTGGTCGCGACCTTGGGCAAGGTCATCGACCGCGAAGCCCCACTCAGGCAGGGGCAGCGCTTCTGAAACGGTGGATCCCTGTAGGAGCGAGCACGCTCGCGATGGAAGACCAGCCACCGCGGGGTGTCAGGATGCCAACGTTATCGTTGACGATCATCGCGAGCCTGCTCGCTCCTACAGATACAGCAATACCGGTTCAGTTTGAAAAGGTCGCGCAGTGTAACGGCAAAAACGCCGATTGCTAAGAGCCAATCGGCGCCAATTTATAGCTCTTTTGCGACGTCACCGGAGCGCGAACGCAGATAGCGCTTCAATGCCGCCAGGGAGTCCGGGCAATAAGGCTTTTGCTCGATGTCGCGCAGCACGTCTTCGATGGGTAAAAAGCGCGCTTCGAGCACTTCTTCCGGTTGCAGGATCAATGGGCCGTCCCACACGGCCGAAAACGCCGAACACCAGAGGCGGTTGCCGGTGTCCTCGAAAAAAAAGTGGTCGTGGACGGTCAGTTCCACCCCGCTCACACCCAACTCTTCCTCCAGCTCCCTGGCCGCCGACTCGGCGTAGGTTTCACTGGCAAGCACCATGCCGCCCGCCGCCACATCCCAGTACCCCGGATAAATCGCCTTGCTCAGGGTTCGGCGATGCACACACAGTTCACCGGCGGAATTGAACAACATGATGTAAGTGCCGCGCCCGATCAGCCCGCGCTCGCGCAGGTCGGAGCGGACCAGCGCGCCGAGCAGGTTGTCCTGCTCGTCGACCCAGGCGATTTGCTCGGCATCGGAAGCGGCCCGGTGGGCCGCCTCGCGCAGGTTGTCGTTGTAGCTGTCGACCATGGCTCAGCCCTGATTCAGCAGTTGACGCAAATCGATCACCGCCGCGTTGGCCCGGGAAATGTAGTTGGCCATGACCAGCGAGTGGTTGGCCAGCACACCGAAGCCACTGCCGTTGAGGATCATCGGGCTCCACACTGGCTCCTGCGAAGCTTCCAGCTCACGAATGATCTGACGCACGCTGACCGTGGCGTTCTTCTTGGCCAGCACGTCGGCGAAGTCGACTTCGATGGCGCGCAGCAAATGTGACAAGGCCCAGGCTTGGCCGCGGGCTTCGTAGAACACGTTGTCGATTTGCATCCATGGGGTCTCGACGATTTCCTCGTCGACCTGAGGGGCCACACCCGGTGCCACGACTTCGGTTTTCAACGCTGTGTTGAGCTTGACCCGGCCAACGCTGGCCGACAGGCGTTGCGACAACGACCCCAGACGAGTCCCGACGTCGCCCAGCCAGTTGTTCAGGTTGTCGGCACGGGCATAGAACAGCGCGGTTTTCTGATTCGGATCCGACAGCCGCGCCTGATAGCGGCTCAGGGAGTTGATGCCTTCCTGGTACTCGGACTCACTGGAGGGCAGCACCCAGCTCTTGTTGTCGAAGTTGAAGCGCGGCTCGGCCTTGGCCAGATCGGCGTCTTCGGCCGACTGCGATTGCGAGCGGGCGAAGTCCTTGCGCAACGCACGACTCAAATCACGCACCTGCACCAGCACGCCGTATTCCCAGCTCGGCATGTTGTCCATCCACAGGCCCGGCGGGAACCGGTCATTGGAAATGTAGCCGCCCGGCTTGGTCAGCAAGGTGCCGGCAACGGTCTTGAGGGTTTCCACCGTGGTATAGCCAACCACCATCTGTTTGCCTTCTTTCTCGGCCGCCAGTTGTGCAGTCTGCTGCACCGGGAACAATGCCGGTTCCTCGCTCCAGTACCAGCCCAGTGCAATCGTCACCAACAGGTAGATGCCGATCAGCGTCGCCAGCGCCCGGCTGAACAACAAACCGCCCAGATAACTGCGGGTTTCCGACTTCGGTTCAGCAGCACGTTCGGGCGCGCTACCGGCGCGATTCTTCCAGTCCAGCATGGCGATATCCTTTCAATCACTTGAGTTCATCGGTTCGACCACAACCATACAGCAACGTGCCTTGGCCCGGCACTCGCCGTTGGGTCCGAGCCGGAATTTTATGGCACGGCACTTATTAAATACCGCTGCGCCCGACACTCTCGTGCCAGAAACCGTTTTGCCGAATGCTTTTGTCCGCTTCCGGAGTGAACGCATCAGGGAATCCCCTATATCCCTTACGCTCGATTTCCCTCCCGGATTCACTCCGGCAACCCCTGCGCAAAAGCGGGCAGCCGTGCGCCAACATTCGTTGGAAAACATCCACATAAAAGCCACAAAGCCCCGAATTCAAAGGGCTCGCCAAGGAATCATCATCCATTTACAGACTATCCGGTCAGAAACTGAATGCACTCACGACGCAGATTATTGACGTCAAACACTCATGTCATCGAAAAGTGGTGCTAGCATAGAGCCACCAGTCGATCTCAGTGTGCACCCTAACTAGTAGTCAGGATATGACCGAGCCAGAAGACCCCAGCCGCGAGCGCCTCAAGCACCACTTTGCCCAGCGGGTAATTCATCAGGCTCGTCAGATTCTTGAGATATGGCAGCGCCTGCAGCGCAGCGAATGGTCCACCAACGATTTATCGGAACTGAGCGAGGCCAATCTTCGCCTGTTGCGATTCGCCGAGCGCTTCGAACAGCCGGAACACATTCAACTGGCGCGTCACATCAGTCAGTCGCTCGAGGCTGTCGACGCCAATCGAGGGCGGCTGAGCAGCGGCCTGATCACCGACCTCAACCGTTTGATGCAGCGCCTGTCGCGTACCGGCCTGCGTCACGGCGATCAGCTCGACCAAACGTTCCTGCCGCCGTTGCGCAAACCTATCTACGTGATGCTGCAGGACCACGACCGTGCCGAGCGCCTGGCCAAGCAACTGGAGTTCTTCGGGCTCAGTGCCCAGGCCCTGGACAGTGTGGCGGCATTCCGCTCCTCAATGGTCGAGCGGCTGCCCGCGGCGATTGTCATGGACGTGGATTTCAGCGGCCCCGGTGTTGGCCTGAAACTGGCCGCCGAGGCTCAGGAAGGCCTTGAGCAGCGTTTACCCCTGCTGTTCTTCAGCCTGCACGAAACCGACACGCCGACACGCCTGGCCGCCGTGCGCGCCGGAGGTCAGGAGTTTCTCACCGGCACGCTCGAAGCATCGAGCCTGCTGGAAAAAATCGAAGTGCTGACCTGCTCCGCCCAGTACGAACCTTTCAAAGTGCTGATCATCGACGATTCGCGAGCCCAGGCCCTGCATACCGAACGCCTGCTCAACAGTGCCGGGATCGTGACCCGAACCCTGACCGAGCCGATCCAGGCCATGGCCGAACTGGCCGACTTCCAACCGGACCTGATCATTCTCGACATGTATATGCCGGCCTGCACCGGTACGGAACTGGCCAAGGTGATCCGCCACAACGACCGCTATGTCAGCGTGCCGATCATTTACCTGTCGGCCGAAGACGACCTGGACAAACAACTGGACGCGATGAGCGAGGGCGGCGACGACTTCCTGACCAAGCCGATCAAGCCCCGGCACCTGATCACCACCGTGCGCAACCGCGCGGCACGGGCGCGCAACCTGAAGGCGCGGATGGTCCGCGACAGCCTGACCGGCCTGTACAACCACACCCATATTCTGCAACTGCTCGAGGACTGCTCGTTCCGCGCCCGCCGCGAGAACAAACCGTTGAGCTTCGCCATGCTCGACATCGACCACTTCAAACGGGTCAATGACAGTCACGGCCACCCCATGGGCGACCGGGTGATCAAGAGCCTGGCGCTCTTTCTCAAGCAGCGGCTGCGCAAGACCGACTTCATCGGCCGCTACGGCGGCGAAGAATTCGCCATCGTCATGCCTGACACGGACCTGGAGGCGGCCTGGAACGTATTGGATGAAATCCGCCAGCGTTTTGCCGAGATTCATTACCCCGCCCAGCCCCAGGATCTCTGGTGCACCTTCAGCGCCGGCGTGGTCGAGATGAGTGAAAACTCCGACAGCCTTTTAATGTCCAGCCAGGCGGACGAGGCGCTGTATCGCGCAAAGGGTGCAGGACGCAACCGTGTGCAAGCCGCACAGGCGTCAAAGCAAAATGCCACTTTTTCATCGCAAATGAGCCCAGCCGTCATAACCTTGTAATAAAAACGCAATAACTTCAGGCACTTACCATTCCGCCGTTGGTAGTACCTCAATGCGCCTGAAGCTGTTGACCAATCTCAACACTCTCCTTTTAGTTGCCGTGTGCGTGGCCCTCGGTGCCACACTCTGGTGGTCGCAAAAGGCCCTGGAGCGTCCGTACCTGCTGATGGAGCGTTACCTGGGCCTGTCCCAGCAGTTTCAGAATGAAGTGGCGCGCAATATCGAGGACTACCTCTCCAGCGGCGACGCCCTGCGCTTGAGCGGTGCCAGCCAGGCCATCGACAACCTGCAAAAAGAACTCGCGGAGCTGCCACCGGCACTGGCCGGAACCTTGCGTCCCAGCCTGTCGAACCTGAGCGACTTCAGCAAAACCGACCTGCTGGCCGCCGGCAAGCTCGCCGGCGACCCGCAGGCGCTGCTGCTGCAAGCCGAACGTGAACTGGGCGCCAGCATCGATCAACTCAGCCAGTACGCCGGCAGCAATGCGGCGTACCTGACGCCCTTGCTTGCCGCCTCCCAACACCTGGGCAAACTGTCTCTGGCACGCGACAAACTGGTCAGCAGCGGTCGCAGCGAACTGGCCGCCGATGTTGAGCGCGAAGTGACCAGTATCCGCACCCAGGCCGAGCAACTCGACGCCCTGCCGTTGCTCGGCGTGGCCGCCAGCAGTGCTTCGAACACCGATGATTTCGCCGCGATGATGGGCCTGGAAAACAACGAGAAAACCGTGGCCGAAGACGCTGGCGTCGGTCTCAAGCGTGAACTCAACAGCCTGCTGGGACGCTACCCGGCTGAACTGGCACGTACTCGCGACCAGATCCAGAAGCGGGCCGACCTCGGCACCGCGACTCACCTGAAAATCGCCGACGTACAAAAGGCCATCGCCGGCCTGGAGCCTGTGGTTCGCGCCCAGCACGGGCAAATCCAGAGTGAAGTGCGGTTGATGCAAGGCATGATGATTGGTTTGATTTTGCTGATCGCCCTGCTCATCGACACCCTGCAGCGACGCCTGGCCCGAACCCTGACCAATCTTGCGCCCGCGCTCTCGACCTGGGCCGAAGGTGACTTCAGCCAGGACATCCATCTGGGCAAGACCAACCGCGAATTGCACGACATCGAAGCCTCGCTCAATCGCTTGCGCGCCTATCTGGTGGATCTGGTGGGCACCATTCGCCTCAATGCCGAGCAAGTCGCCGGCAGCAGCCGTACCCTGGCCGAACTGAGCAACGACCTGCACAGCGGCGCCGAACATCAGGCCGGCGATACCGCGATGATCCGCGACTCCCTGGGTGAACTGGAGGCGACCATCCAGCAAGTGGCCGGCGACGCCAGCCAGGCCGCCGACGCCAGCCGTCATGCCGGGCAAGCGGTGGAGCACGGGCAGAAAGTCATCGGCCAGAGCCTCACCGGCCTGCATGCGCTGGTGGATGAGGTGCAAGGCAATGCACAGATGATCGAGCACCTGGCCGAGGAGTCCGCGACCATCGGCGGCGTGCTGACGGTGATTCGCTCGATTGCCGACCAGACCAACCTGCTGGCGCTCAACGCAGCTATTGAAGCGGCCCGCGCCGGAGAAATGGGCCGTGGCTTTGCCGTGGTGGCCGAAGAGGTCCGCTCACTGGCACAACGCACTGCGGGCGCCACCGCCGAAATCCAGACGCTGATCGCCGGTCTTCAAGCCGCCGCACGACAGTCGGTCGAAGGTATGCGCGCCCAGGTCGAGCATGCCGAGGCCACGGCCAATCAGGCCCAGGCAGCGGACGGCGCGCTGGACAAGATCGTCGGTGCGATCCAGACCATCGCCGATACAGCCGTGCGCATCGCCGATGTCACCGCTCAACAGAGCGGCGCCGTCAGCGAGATCCGCGACCACAGCGAACGCATTCACCAATTGGGCGGGGACAACCTGTTGCGCATTGGCGAGGGGCGCGAGCAAGGGGAAAATCTGCTGGTATTGGGTGGACGGCTGCATACGGCCGTGCAGGCCTTCCGAGTCTGATCCACCGCCATCGCGGGCAAGTCGAATCGTCGCACCGCCGCTCCCACAGGGTTGGAGGGTGTTCACAGATTTTGTGAGCACCTTCAATTATTGTGGGAGCGGGCTTGCCCGCGATGGCGTCAGCTCATTCACCACAGATCCCTGACTCTGCATACCGCGCGACTGTCCGCTATCATCCCCCCAGTTCCGATACGCGAGATCGACATGCGCCGTTTGTTTTGCCTGCTGCTATTCCTATTTTTCTTGCCGGCCAACGCCACTGGCTTGCTGGACAACCGGCCCAGTTCGACCCTGGGCTCGATCAATAACAGCGCCGACTTCCTGCCGGTGCGCGAAGCCTTTCAATTGAGCCTGGTCGAAAGCACGCCGCAATCGATCAAGCTGCGATTCGTCGCCACCGAGGGCTACTACCTCTACCGGCATCGCTTCCAGTTCCGCACCGAGCCTGCCGACGTCGTACTCGGAACGGCGCAGTTGCCCCAGGGCAAAAAGAAGCACGACGAGTATTTCGGCGATGTCGAGGTCTATCACGGCATTCTCGACGTCGAACTGCCGCGCAATGATCAACGCGCCTTCACCCTGGCCGTGACCTATCAGGGCTGCGCCGACAAAGGCCTGTGCTATCCCCCCGAAACCGAGCGCTTGAGCATCGACGGCGAGGGGGCCTCCACACCCCATGATTGGGGCTGGCGTGAGCTGGCGCTGTTTTTCCTCGCGGGACTGGGACTGACCTTCACCCCTTGCGTACTGCCGATGCTGCCGATCCTGTCCGGCGTGGTGCTGCGTGGTCAGGTGGGCGGTCTGCGCGGCTTCAATCTGTCACTGGCCTACGTGTTGCCCATGGCCGCTTGTTTTGCCCTGTTGGGCGCGCTGATGGGAATGTTCGGTGCGCAGTTGAATTTGCAGGCACGCCTGCAATCGGCCTGGGTGCTGGTTCCGTTTGCGATGTTTTTCGCCCTGTTCGCCCTGGCGATGTTCGGCGTGTTCGAACTTAAGCTGCCGCACGCCATCAGCAGCCGGCTGGACCGCATTGCCGGTCGCACCGAAGGCGGCTCGCTCTGGGGCGCGGCCGTACTGGGGGTGGTTTCCAGCCTGCTGGTTTCACCTTGCGTCTCGGCACCTTTGGCTGGAGCCTTGCTGTACATCAGCGCCAGTGGCGATGCCCTGGGCGGTGGCTTGAAGCTGTTCATGCTGGGCCTGGGCATGGGTGCCCCGCTGCTACTGGTGGCGACCGGTGGCGCCGCCTGGCTGCCGAAAAGCGGGCCATGGCTGATCTACGTGAAAAACGCGATCGGCGTGTTATTGCTCGGGTTGGCGATCGGCTTGCTCAGCCGGGTGTTGCCGGGCCAGGTCACCTTGCTGCTGATCGGCTTGCTGGCTGGCGGCGTCGGTCTGTTCATGGGCGCCCTGGAGTTTGTCTATAAACCGCCGAGAAAACGCCTGGGCCAATTGCTGGGGATGTTTCTGCTGTTTTATGCACTGGCCTGCTGGTACGGCGGTTTCAGCGGCCAGAGCGATCCGTTCAACCCGATTGGCCAGGTCCGCACAACGGCCGCCCTCGAACCTGCCGCCGACAGCAGCGCCTGGCAAACCGTCAGCAACCCGGCAGACCTCGATCGTGCTCTTTCCGACGCCCGTTCGTCCGGCACCCCGCTACTGCTCGACTGGTATGCGGACTGGTGCATCAGCTGCAAAGTCATCGAACACGAAGTACTCAACGACGCCACCGTCATCGAACGCCTCAAGGGCTATCGACTGATTCGCTTCGATATCACGGCCAGCAATGCCGAACAACGCGCGCTACTCGATCGCTACAAGCTGTTCGGCCCTCCGGCACTCATGTTTTTCGGCAAGGACGGCGTGGAACGCACCGATGTTCGAGTCATCGGAGAGATCAGTGCCAGAGACTTCGCCGAACGTATTGCCAGGGCGAATGACCGGATTTAATCAAGCGGTCACATATTTCGCGCAAACATCGGACATCGTGTCGGCTTTTGCAGAGAACTGGACAGTCACAAAGGCTTTGCGGCATAGTCGCCGGGTTCTGGCATTTGCCACAAATCACCTTGCCCACAGATAACAGGGAACAGCCGATGGCGACGCTACTGGTTCTGCACGGACCCAACCTGAACTTGCTTGGCACCCGCGAACCGGGCACCTATGGCGCCACGACACTGGCGCAGATCAACCAGGACCTGGAACGGCGTGCCCGTGAAGCCGGCCATCATCTGATGCACCTGCAGAGCAATGCCGAGTACGAATTGATCGACCGGATCCATGCTGCCCGCAATGAAGGCGTGGATTTCATTTTGATCAACCCGGCAGCTTTTACACATACAAGTGTCGCATTACGTGACGCGTTGCTGGCAGTGAGCATCCCATTCATCGAAGTGCATTTGTCCAACGTGCACAAACGCGAACCTTTCCGCCATCACTCCTACTTCTCCGATGTAGCTGTGGGAGTGATCTGCGGCCTTGGCGCCAGCGGTTACCGACTGGCCCTGGAGGCCGCCCTAGAGCAGCTTGAACAACAGGCTAAACGCCCCTGACCGACCCTTGGGAGTTGATGATTCATGGATATCCGTAAAGTTAAGAAACTGATCGAATTGCTGGAAGAGTCCGGTATCGACGAGCTCGAGATCAAGGAAGGCGAAGAGTCCGTACGCATCAGCCGTAACAGCAAGACCCCGGCTCAGCAGTACTACGCGCCGGCTCCGATGCAGGCTCCAGTTGCAGCAGCACCAGCCGCTGCCGCCGCTCCTGCCGCTGCAGCAGCCCCTGCTGCCGCTGCTGCTCCAGCGCTGAACGGCACCGTTGCCCGTTCGCCGATGGTCGGTACGTTCTACCGCAAGTCTTCGCCAACCTCGCCTGCTTTCGTTGAAGTCGGCCAGACCGTGAAGAAAGGCGACACGCTGTGCATCGTCGAAGCCATGAAGATGATGAACCACATCGAAGCCGAAACCAGTGGTGTGATCGAATCCATCCTCGTCGAAGACGGCCAGCCGGTTGAGTACGACCAACCGCTGTTCACCATCGTTTGAACCGCGGAGAGCCTTTGATGACTGCGAAGTTGGAAAAAGTTCTGATCGCCAACCGCGGTGAGATCGCACTGCGGATTCTGCGCGCCTGCAAAGAGATGGGCATCAAGACCGTCGCCGTTTATTCCAAGGCTGACAAGGAACTGATGCACCTGGGCCTGGCAGACGAGTCCGTCTGCATCGGTCCGGCATCCGCTGCCCACTCCTACCTGCACATCCCGGCCATCATCGCCGCGGCCGAAGTGACCGGCGCTACCGCCATTCACCCAGGCTACGGCTTCCTCGCGGAAAACGCCGACTTCGCCGAACAGGTCGAGAACTCCGGCTTCGCCTTCATCGGCCCGAAAGCTGAAACCATCCGCCTGATGGGCGACAAGGTTTCGGCCAAGCACGCCATGATCGCAGCCGGCGTACCGACCGTTCCGGGTTCCGACGGCCCGCTGCCGGAAGACGAAGAAACGGCACTGCGCATCGGTCGCGAAGTGGGTTACCCGGTGATCATCAAGGCCGCCGGCGGCGGCGGTGGTCGCGGCATGCGCGTGGTACACAAGGAAGAAGACCTGATCGCCTTCGCGAAACTGACCCGCACCGAAGCAGGCGCAGCGTTCGGCAACCCGATGGTCTATCTGGAAAAATTCCTGACCAACCCACGCCACGTGGAAGTCCAGGTCCTTTCCGATGGTCAGGGCAACGCCGTGCACCTGGGTGACCGCGACTGCTCGCTGCAGCGTCGCCACCAGAAGGTACTCGAAGAAGCACCGGCACCGGGCATCGACGAGAAGGCTCGCCAGGAAGTGTTCGCTCGCTGCGTTCAGGCGTGCATCGACATCGGCTACCGTGGCGCAGGTACTTTCGAGTTCCTGTACGAGAACGGTCGCTTCTACTTCATCGAGATGAACACTCGTGTCCAGGTAGAGCACCCGGTTTCGGAAATGGTGACCGGTATCGACATCGTCAAGGAGATGCTCAGCATCGCCGCCGGCAACAAGCTGTCGTTCACCCAGGATGACGTCGTCATCCGCGGTCACGCGCTTGAATGCCGGATAAACGCCGTCAACGCCGAAGACAACTTCCTGCCCAGCTTCGGCAAGATC
>NZ_JBNNVQ010000146.1:0-11246 GCF_050280625.1 Pseudomonas sp. NPDC089569 | reverse complement strand
CACCGGCTGGAAGTGATTCTGGATGTTCGGCCTCTCGTATTCCGGACGGGTGCGGTTGAAACCGCCGGCTTCGAACTGGTTGCTGGCGCCGATGCCGGTGCCGTTGAACAGCCACTCGGCACCGATGGCCGGCTGGTTGTGCCAGAGCAGCGAAGGGTACAGCGAGACCGGTTGGGTGCAAGCGTATTGCAGGTACAGCTCAAGGTGATCCTGCAGGTTTTCACCCACGCCCGGCAGATCGTGCACGACCGGGATGTCGAGGCTTTCCAGCAATTTCGCCGGGCCCACACCGGAGCGTTGCAGCAACTGTGGCGAAGCAATAGCGCCGGAGCAGACGATGACTTCCTTGCGCGCTTTGACTTCGACGCGCTCTTCGGCGCTGCCCACCAGGTAACGCACGCCGACCGCACGCTTGCCTTCGAACAAAACCTTGTCGGTCAGGGCGTGGGTGACGATGGTCAGGGTCGAACGCTTCTTGGCGGTGTCCAGGTAGCCGCGGGCAGTGCTGGAACGACGGCCTTTAGGCGTCACGGTACGGTCCATCGGACCGAAACCTTCCTGCTGGTAGCCGTTGAGGTCTTCGGTACGTGGATAACCGGCCTGCACGCCGGCTTCGACCATGGCGTGGAACAGCGGGTTGTTGCCGGACTTGGGCGTGGTCACGCTGACCGGGCCTTCGCCGCCGTGGTAGTCGTTCGGACCGATGTCGCGGGTTTCCGCCTTGCGGAAATACGGCAGGCAGTCCAGGTAGCTCCAGTCTTCCAGGCCCGGCAACTTGGCCCAGCCGTCGTAGTCCATGGCGTTACCGCGGATGTAGCACATGCCGTTGATCAGCGAAGAGCCGCCCAGGCCCTTGCCGCGACCGCATTCCATCCGGCGATTGTCCATGTAGGGTTCCGGATCGGTCTCGTACGCCCAGTTGTAGCGACGGCCTTGCAGCGGGAACGCCAATGCCGCCGGCATTTGCGTGCGGAAATCCATGCGGTAGTCCGGGCCGCCCGCTTCGAGCAGCAGGACGGTGACGCCTTCGTCTTCGGTCAGACGGGTCGCCAGGGTGTTACCGGCCGAGCCGGCACCGACGATGATGTAATCGAATACTTGGGACATTGAATGCACCCTCTTTGAAGTTGGTCAGGTCGGGCCTTGGTGAGTGCTGTGCACTCGGTTCGCCGGCAAGCCTGGCTCCTACAGTCATGTGCTGGCCTTGTAGGAGCGAGGCTTGCCCGCGAAGAGGCCCTCGCAGGCAATACAGGGCTCGGGTCTTAGAACACCGAGACGTAGTCGCCCAGCTCGACCTGTACCGATTTGATGCGGGTGAAGTTGTTCAGCGAGCTGATCCCGTTCTCGCGGCCGACACCCGACTGCTTGTAGCCGCCGACCGGCATCTTGGCGTCGGATTCGCCCCAGGCGTTGATCCAGCAGATGCCGGCTTCGAGTTGGTGAATCACGCGGTGGGCGCGGTTCAGGTCGCGGGTGACGATACCGGCGGCCAGGCCGAAGTCGGTGTCGTTGGCGCGGCGGATCACTTCTTCTTCGGTTTCGTAGCTCAGGATCGCCATCACCGGGCCGAAGATTTCTTCACGCACGATGGTCATGTCGTCGGTGCAATCGGTGAATACGGTCGGCGCCACGAACGCGCCCTTGGCGAATTCGCCGTCGGTCAGACGCTCGCCGCCGCACAGTACGCGGGCGCCTTCTTCCTTGCCCTTGGCGATGTAGCCCAGCACGCTTTCCATATGCGCGAAGCTGACCAGCGGACCGAAATTGGTGTTTTCGTTTTCAGGGTTGCCGATGCGGATGCGCGCCACGCGCTCGACGATCTTGGCTTCGAATGCGGCTTTCAGGTGGGCCGGTACGAACACGCGAGTGCCGTTGGTGCAGACCTGACCGGAGCTGTAGAAGTTGGCCATCATGGCGGTGTCGGCGGCGCGGTCGAGGTCGGCGTCGTCGCAGATGATCAGCGGGGACTTGCCGCCCAGTTCCATGGTCACGTCCTTGAGCGAAGAGCTCGAGGCGCTGGCCATGACTTTCTTGCCGGTGTCGGTGCCGCCGGTGAACGAGACTTTCTCGATGCGCGGGTGTTCGGTCAGCCAGGTGCCGACTTCGCGGCCGCTGCCGGTCAGGACGTTGAACACGCCGGCCGGTACACCGGCTTCGGTGTAGATCTCGGCCAGTTTCAGGGTGGTCAGCGAGGTGACTTCGCTTGGCTTGAAGATCATCGCGTTACCGGCGGCCAGGGCTGGCGCGGATTTCCACAGGGCGATCTGGATCGGGTAGTTCCACGCGCCGATACCGGCCACCACGCCCAGCGGCTCGCGGCGGGTGTAGACGAACGAGGTGGTGCGCAGCGGAATTTGCTCGCCTTCGATGGCCGGTACCAGGCCTGCGTAGTACTCCAGCACGTCGGCGCCGGTGACGATGTCGACGTAACGGGTTTCGGAGTAAGCCTTGCCGGTGTCGAGGGTTTCCAGGGCGGCCAGTTCGTCGTTGCGTTCACGCAGGATTTCCACGGCGCGACGCAGGATGCGCGAACGCTCCATGGCGGTCATGGCGGCCCAGATTTTCTGGCCCTTTTCGGCGCTGACCACGGCGCGTTCCACGTCTTCCTTGGTCGCACGTTGCACTTTGGCGAGGACTTCGCCGTTAGCCGGGTTGATGGCTTCGAAAGTGGCGTCGCTGCTGGCGTCGCTGTACGCGCCATCGATGTAGAGTTTTTGCAGTTCGAAACGGGCCATACAGTCCTCGCAAGAGCATTAAGTGGTTGGCGCGGCTAGGTGTCGAGCGTTCTGGTGGTGCTCTGATTCACCCGCTTGGCCAGTTGGATATCCATGTATTCGTAAGCAATCTGTTGCGCCTGCCCGGTGTCGAAAGCATCTCCCGACAGCGCGCCGCGCAACCACAAGCCGTCAATCAACGCTGCCAGGCCCCGGGCGGCGCTGCGCGCGTCTTCGAGCGGCAGCACACGGCGGAACTGGCAGCACAGGTTGGAATACAGGCGGTGATCGTTGATCCGCTGCAACCTGTGCAAAGACGGCTGGTGCATGCTGGTGGCCCAGAAGGCCAGCCAGGTTTTCATTGCCGGGCCATTGACCTGGCTGGCGTCGAAGTTGCCTTCGATGATCACCTGCAGATGCGCCCGGGGGCTGTCATCTCTGAGCGCCTGTCGGCGCGCGGTGACGTTCTCGCTCAGGACAGTCATCAGGTACCCCATGGTGGCGGCGATCAGGCCATTCTTGTCCTGAAAGTAGTGACTGATGATGCCGTTCGAGACACCGGCCAAACGGGCGATCAGCGCAATGCTGGCGTCCCCCATTCCGACCTGATCGACAGCCTGCAACGTGGCTTCGATCAATTGCTGGCGGCGAATGGGTTGCATACCGACCTTGGGCATCTAGCACATCTCCTTAGGCCTTCCGGCAGACGTCATGCGGCTACCGGATTGAGGGCCAGTCTATTTTGTTTTGATTGAACGTTCAATCAACAAAGAATAAGATCTGCGACAAATCGTCGCTGCCTGCTGATTTTTCCTACGTGCAGTGGCGGAAAAAACGACTTCCTAAATGGTTTGAAGCCCTCGCGCTCCGGCGCTCCAGGGGTTCGAGCCATTTCGGGGTGTCTTTATATCACCCACCGGTCGGCTGCCCACTAAGCGATTGGTCGGGTATCTCGTCTGTACTTGCGTTCTTCTCTCGCACTGCCTGGAGCATCTGTGCAATGAGTTCTGCCTTGCTAACAAAGACCCCACCCGAGAAGGTGACGGTCAACGGTTGGGTGTTCTACACCTCTACCGCGTTGATTCTGTTGTTGACCGCCATTCTGATCATCGCCCCGCAAGAGGCCGGCAGAATGCTGGGTACGGCGCAAGCCTGGTTGTCCCGCAGCTTCGGCTGGTACTACATGGTGGTGATTGCCGCCTATTTGATCTTCGTCGTGGGCCTGGCGTTTTCGTCCTACGGCAAGCTGAAACTGGGCAGCAAGGACGACACCCCGGACTTCAGCTACGGCGCCTGGGCGGGGATGCTGTTCTCCTCGGGTATCGGCATCTCGTTGCTGTACTTTGGCGCGTCCGAGCCGCTGGATCACTTTTTCAATCCGCCCGAAGGCGTGCCCGGCAGCAACCTGGCGGCTCGCCAGGCCGTGCAGCTGACGTTCCTGCACTGGGGCCTGCATGGCTGGGCGATCTACGCGCTGGTCGGCCTGGCCGTGGCGTACTTTGCCTATCGTCATAACCAGCCGCTGGCGTTGCGTTCGGCGCTGTACCCGCTGGTGGGTGAGCGCTGGGTCAAAGGCGCGGCCGGTCATGCGGTGGACGGTTTCGGCATGTTCGTGACCCTGCTGGGCCTGGTGACCAACCTGGGGATTGGTTCGCTGCAAGTGTCCTCGGGCCTGGAAAACCTGTTCGGCATGGAGCACAGCAACGCCAACCTGCTGACCGTGATCATCGTGATGAGCACCGTGGCGACCATCGCTGCCGTGTCGGGTGTGGAAAACGGCATTCGCCGCCTGTCCAACCTCAACATCATCCTGTTCAGCGGCCTGCTGATTTTCGTGCTGTTGTTCGGCCCGACCCTGCACTTGCTCAACGGTTTTGTGCAGAACATCGGCGACTACCTCAACGGCGTGGTGCTGAAGACTTTCGACCTGTACGTGTACGAAGGCGACAGTGAGAAGTCCGACCGCTGGCTGGGCCTGTGGACCCTGTTCTACTGGGCGTGGTGGATTTCCTGGGCGCCATTCGTGGGCATGTTTATCGCGCGTATTTCCCGTGGTCGCACGGTGCGTGAGCTGGTGGCGGGTGTGTTGCTGATTCCGCTGGGCTTCACCCTGGCCTGGCTGTCGATCTTCGGCAACTCGGCCCTGGACCTGGTGATGAACCATGGGGCCGCGGAGCTGGGCAAGACGGCATTGGAACAGCCGTCGATGGCGATCTATCAACTGCTTGAGCATTACCCGGCGTCGAAAGTGGTGATCGGCGTGTCGATTTTCGTCGGATTCGTACTGTTCCTGACCCCGGCGGATTCCGGCGCGGTGATGATGGCCAACCTGTCGTGCAAGGGCGGCACCGTCGACGAAGACGCCCCGCACTGGCTGCGGATCTTCTGGTCGGTCGTCATTACGCTGGTCACCATCGGCCTGCTGTTCGCCGGTAACTTCGAAGCCATGCAAACCATGGTGGTGCTGGCCGGCCTGCCGTTCTCGGTGGTGCTGGTGTTCTTCATGTTCGGCCTGCACAAGGCCATGCGCCACGACGTGCAGATCGAGCAGGAACAGGCGGAAATGGCGGCACGCAGTCGTCGTGGTTTCACCGAGCTTCTGACCGAACTGGACCTGCAGCCGAACCAGCCGCAAGTGCAGACCCGCACAATGGCAGACCGGGTTACCAATTGATCGGGTGTATCGCTGAGTTGTGAGTCCTGATCGTTCCCATGCTCCGCGTGGGAACGCCTCAAGGGACGCTCCGCGTTCCGGCCGCGCTGCCGATTGGCTGTCTGGCACCGATGGGACGCGGTGCGTCCCGGGCTGCATTCCCACGCAGAGCGTGGGAACGATCAAACACCTCACTCTCCTGCTCGTTCCCATGCTCCGCGTGGGAACGCCTCAAGGGACGCTCCGCGTTCCGGCCACGCTGCCGATTGTCGGTCTGGTCGAATCTTCATAAACAAAAACGCCGCGAATCTATCGCGGCGTTTTTGTTTCTGTTGCCTTAGCCCAGGTTCTTGCCGAGCAGCGCGTGGTACAGCTCGCTGTCGCCAAGTATCCCGACGACTTTGTTGTTGTCGTGCAGCACCAGTTTGTTGCCGGTCTGGTAGCGAATCTGCAGCGCGTCGCGCATGCCGATGTTGGAGTCCACCAGGGTTGGCCTGCGACCCAGTCCTTCAACGGCCTGGCCGGGTGCCCAGTTCTGCAGATCCAGGGCCGAGCCGTTCTGGCGCGCGCCCTTGATGGTGTTGCCTTCGGCCAGGTCCAGCCACGAGTCGCCGCCCGGATCCAGGCAAACCGAACCGTTGATGCGCTTGCAGTTGTCCAGGGTGCGCATCAGGCTGCGACCGCACAGCACGTTCAGCGGGTTGGTGTGGGCCACGAAGGTCCGCACGTAGTCGTCGGCAGGGTTGAGGACGATGTCTTCGGCCTTGCTGTACTGGATGATCCGGCCGTCTTTCATGATGGCGATACGGCTACCGAGTTTCAGCGCTTCATCGAGGTCATGGCTCACGAACACGATGGTCTTGCTCAGCTTGCGTTGCAGTTCCAGCAGTTCGTCCTGCAGGCCCTGGCGGATCAACGGGTCGAGGGCCGAGAACGGTTCGTCCATCAGCAGAATGTCCGCGTCCATGGCCAGCGCACGGGCCAGGCCCACGCGCTGTTGCATGCCGCCGGACAGTTCATCGGGCTTCTTGTTGCGCCATTGGGTCAGACCCACCAGTTCCAGCTTGTCGTCCACCAGTTTGCGGCGTTCCTTTTCCGGACGGCCCTGCATTTCCAGGCCGAAGCTGATGTTCTCGCGCACCGTCAGCCAAGGCATCAGGGCAAACTTCTGGAACACCATCGCAATGCGCTTGGTGCGCATCATTTTCAGCTCGGCGGGGGTGCAGGAAGCGATGTCGATCTGGCGGCCTTCATGTTCGACGAACAGCTTGCCGCGGCTGACGGTGTTCAGGCCGTTGATGCAGCGCAGCAGGCTGGACTTGCCGGAGCCGGACAGGCCCATCAGCACGCAGATTTCACCTTTTTCGATATCCAGGCTGGCCTTTTCAACGCCGACGATCTGCCCGGTCTTTTTCAGGATTTCGTTACGCGTCAGGCCCTGATCCAGCAGCTTGAGCGCCTCGCGCGGATCCTTGGAGAAGATAACGTCGACGTTATCGAAGCGAATAATGCTCATGCGTCACCCCCTACTTTGGCGTCGGGTTGTTTGCAGATACGGTCGAGCATGATTGCCAGCAGTACGATCGCCAGGCCCGCTTCGAAGCCCAGGGCGATATCAGCGGTATTCAGTGCGTTGACCACCGGTTTGCCCAGGCCATCGGCGCCCACCAGTGCCGCGATCACCACCATCGACAACGACAGCATGATGCACTGGGTAACGCCGGCCGCGATGCTTGGCATGGCATGGGGCAGTTCGATTCGCGTCAGCAGTTGGCGGCGCGAGCAGCCGAAGGCCTTGCCGGCGTCCATCAATTCTTGCGGGACATCGCAGATACCCAGGTAGGTCAGGCGGATGGGCGCGGCAATCGCGAACACCACCGTCGAAATCAGACCCGGGACCACGCCCAGACCGAAGAGGGTCAGGGTAGGAATGAGGTACACGAAGGTCGGTACGGTCTGCATCAGATCGAGTACAGGACGCATCAGTGTGTAGAACATCGGTTTGTGCGCGGCGACGATGCCCAACGGCACGCCGATGACCACGCAGACCAGGGTGGCGAACATCACCTGGGCGAGGGTTTCCATGGTTTCCTGCCAGTACCCCAGGTTGAGGATCAGCAGAAAGGAGGCAATGACGAAGGCGGTCAAGCCCCATTTGCGTTGAATGAAGTGGGCGAGGATGGCGATGAGGCCAATCAGGACGAAAGGGTTGAACCAGGTCAGCGCAAATGTCACGCCGTGGATCATCGTTTCCAGCGTTACGGCAATGGCGTCGAAGGTGGAGGCACCGTGTTGCGTCAACCACTCGACGAAGCTCGCGATGTGCTGGCCTAAAGGTATTTTCTGATCAATCAGCATGGTAGTGAACGTCCGCATGCAAGGAAAAAACAGCCCGGGCAGGCGAACCCGCCCGGCGTAAGCGATTTATTTCGCGAGCTTGGTCTTCACGGCGTCCAGGCCAGGTTTACCGTCAATGGTGGTCACGCCAGCGAGCCAGGTATCGAGCACCTGTGGGTTCTTTTTCAGCCAGGCCTTGGCGGCCGCGTCAGGCTTCATTTTGTCGTCCAGGATGTTGCCCATCAGTTCACTTTCCATGTCGACAGTAAACTCCAGGTTCTTCAGCAACTTTCCGACGTTGCTGCATTCCTCGGCATACCCTTTGCGGGTGTTGGTCGCCACCGTGGCGGCACCGAAATCGGGGCCGAAGTATTCGTCGCCGCCGGTCAGGTATTGAATCTTGAAGCGCTTGTTCATCGGGTGCGGCGCCCAGCCCAGGAACACCACGGCGGTATCGCGTTTCTGTGCGCGGTCGACCTGCGACAGCATGCCCGCTTCACTGGATTCGACGACCTTGAATCCGGCGTCTTTAAGACCGAAGGCGTTCTTGTCAATCATACTCTGGATCAGGCGGTTGCCGTCGTTGCCAGGCTCGATGCCATAGATCTTGCCGTCGAGTTCCTTCTTGAATTTGGCAATATCGGCGAAGTCATGCAGCCCCTTGTCGTACAGCGCCTGGGGAACGGCGAGGGTGTACTTGGCGCCCTTCAGGTTGGTGCGCACGATGTCGACGGTACCGGCATCGCGATAGGCCTTGATGTCGTTTTCCATGGTCGGCATCCAGTTGCCCAGGAACACGTCCATGTTCTTGCCGTCGGCCAGGGACTTGTAGGTCACAGGCACGGAAATCATGGTGGTCTTGGTCTTGTAGCCGAGGGCATCGAGCACGACGCTGGTGGTCGCTGTGGTGGCGGTAATGTCGGTCCAGCCAACATCGGAGAAGTTCACGGTACTGCATTGCGCCGGTTCTGCGGCTTGCGCCAGAACCGGCAGACTAAGCATGGCGGCCAACAACAACGACGGGGAACCTTTCATGGATGGACTCCTTGGTGTTTTTTTTGGCAGTGTTCCGACTGGGACCACCGCACTTATGGGTTGCGGTTGGATGGCGTTCTGGAGACAGCTCTACCACGGCGCCGTGCAATCGAGTCGATATGATCATGTACCAGTGAAAATCTGACGCCTACAGGGTGCGTCGTAACCAGTACAGGGATGGTCGCATCCAGTGTCAGTGACGTCGCTTACAGATTTTTTCACTCCCTTTTCCCTCTCTGAATCGCAAAAAAACGGCGAAAACATGGCGCAAAACGCCCACGGCGTTGTTGGGCAAGAGTGCGTCGGTGTGAGACGTCGAACGACATGACAAAAGGCTGATGATGGGTCCATCTCGGCGGATCGCAGCTTGAGCGTAGCAGCTCCGCCACCGGCCGCTTTATGCGTCGGGAGTTGGCTCACCCAGGAGTTCGGCAGTAATGGCTATCAGTGTTTTCGACCTGTTCAAAATCGGCATCGGCCCTTCCAGTTCGCACACCGTGGGCCCCATGCGGGCGGCGGCGCTGTTCGTGCAGGATTTGCGCGAGCGGGGGCTGCTGGAGCAAGTGCGGCGCGTCGAAGTTCAGCTCTTCGGTTCGTTGTCTGCCACCGGCATCGGCCACGGGAGCGACAACGCGGTCATCATGGGGCTGATGGGCGAGTGGCCGGATGCGATCGATCCGTCGCAAATCGGTATTCGCATCGCCACCCTGCGCGAAACCGACACACTGCTGCTCGACGGTCGGTTGCCCGTGCCATTCATCTGGGCGCGGGACATGCGCCTGATCGACGAAAACCTGCCGTTCCATCCCAACGCCATGACCCTGATTGTCGAGGGCGATGACGGCGAGTTGCATCGCGACACCTATTATTCGGTCGGCGGCGGTTTTGTCGTCGACGAGGCCCAGGCGTCCAGTGGCGTCGTGGACCTTGACCGCACTGTGCTTCCTTATGATTTCTCCAGCGCCGCCGAGCTGCTGCAGCTGTGTAAAAAGCACAGCCTGAGCGTGGCGCAATTGATGATGATCAACGAGAAAGTCTGGCGCAGCGAAGATGAAATCCGCAGCGGTCTGATGAAGCTCTGGCGTGCCATGCAGGATTGCGTCGAGCACGGCCTCAAGCACGAGGGCATTTTGCCTGGCGGCCTGAATGTGCGCCGCCGCGCCGCCAAGCTGCATCGCAGCCTGCAGGAGCTGAACAAGCCCAACGTGATCGGCTCGACGTTGTCGGCCATGGAGTGGGTCAACCTCTATGCCCTGGCGGTCAACGAAGAGAACGCCGCCGGCGGACGCATGGTGACAGCACCGACCAATGGCGCGGCCGGGATTATTCCGGCGGTGCTGCACTACTTCATGAAGTTCAGCGAGGACGTGACGGACGCCAATGTCGTCGACTACTTCCTGGGTGCTGCGGCCGTGGGGATCCTGTGCAAGAAGAATGCTTCGATCTCGGGTGCCGAAGTGGGTTGCCAGGGTGAAGTCGGCTCGGCATGCGCCATGGCGGCGGCAGGGTTGGCCGAAGTCCTCGGTGCGACGCCGGAGCAACTGTGCAACGCGGCGGAAATCGGCCTGGAGCACAACCTCGGGCTGACCTGCGATCCGGTGGGCGGCCTGGTACAAGTGCCGTGCATCGAGCGCAACGCGATTGCCGCCGTGAAAGCGATCAACGCCGCGCAGATGGCATTGCGTGGCGATGGCCAGCACTTCATTTCACTGGATCGGGTGATTCGCACCATGCGCGATACCGGTGCCGACATGCATGACAAATATAAGGAGACATCGCGGGGCGGGCTGGCGGTCAGCGCTGTCGAGTGCTGATATCCCCCCTCATCCCGTAGGAGCCAGGCTTGCCGGCGAACCGGTTGATATGGTCTATCTGGTACACCCTGTCGACCGGTTCGCCGGCAAGCCTGGCTCCTACGGATAGGAATAGTGTTGGACCAGTCAAAACTGCGCCTTAAGTGAACATTCGCTGGAAAACGCGCCACGTTTTGGCGCGTCGCTCACAGATAATTGTCTGTCGTTGAAGGGGGGCGTATTGACGCCTTCCGACCATTCGTCACTGCGTGCCTGCGGTGACACTCTTTTCGGGCTGCTCGCGGCCCTGTTCCCACAAGTGCTACCGAATTGCTCACACGCAACGGAGCAGGG
This sequence comes from Pseudomonas sp. NPDC089569, assembly GCF_050280625.1. Taxonomy (NCBI): domain Bacteria; kingdom Pseudomonadati; phylum Pseudomonadota; class Gammaproteobacteria; order Pseudomonadales; family Pseudomonadaceae; genus Pseudomonas; species Pseudomonas sp. NPDC089569. Next base: position 360 of record NZ_JBNNVQ010000146.1, on the reverse strand, counting down.
CACTTGTCTTGCCGGCTGGCACGCTTAATCCCTGTTCCCTGTGCGTCATATATAGACACATTCCGACGTCGTTTTTAGGAGTTATTGAACGCGCATTCAAATTTAGGCATGGCAATTGCTCTGTCATTACAAAGCCCGTCTCCCGCGCGAGAACGATGGCAATAACAAGAAACAAGAGCCTCCGCCTGAGGCCATCACCTGCATTGTGTGAGGAGATACCGCGATGACGTCGTTCAACTCCGGGGCCCAACCCCAGAACCGTGCGCCGGTGGCGATGCCGGGCTGATCGCCGACTACGCCGAACGCAACGATTTGAGCCTGCCCAAACTCGACGACGGACAAGTCGGCGAGCTGGCCCAG
>NZ_JBNNVQ010000145.1:0-11388 GCF_050280625.1 Pseudomonas sp. NPDC089569 | reverse complement strand
GGCGAATTCTACAGCGTTACTCGCTGCTGTCAACACCTCTTTTTCAACTTCCTTTCAGCTTCGATGACCTGAAGCCGCTTGCTGCCGAAAACTCGATTAACTCATTGTTTTGCAAGGAGTTTTCCGTTTCGACCGCGCCGGAAGTGGGGCGAATTATAGGCTCATAAAATTCGCCGTCAACACTTTATTTCAAATTTATTCGGACTTCAGGGTGATGCGCGCAAATGCCTTCTTGCCTGCCTGGCAGACATGAGTCGCACCCAACACATACATAAAGGAACGATCAACCACCTCACCATCCACGCGTACACCGCCCGCCCCAAGAAGATCGCGAGCCACAGCCGAGTTCTTCACCAGGCCAGCCTTATTGAGAACAGCAGCGATCGGCATGTCTTCGGCCGCAACCAATTCGATTTCAGGCAGGTCATCCGGCAGCTCGCCATCTTTCATGCGGTTACCGGCACCACGATGAGCATTTGCCGCCGCCTCTTCACCATGAAAACGCGCAACAATTTCTTCAGCCAGCTTGATCTTGATGTCACGCGGATTCGCGCCCGCCTCTACATCGGCTCGGAAAGCATTGATTTCGTCCATGGAGCGGAAGCTGAGCAATTCAAAGTAGCGCCACATCAGCGCATCCGGAATCGAAACCAGCTTGCTGTACATCACGCCAGGGGCTTCCTGGATACCTACATAGTTACCCAGGGACTTGGACATCTTCTTGACGCCATCCAGACCTTCGAGCAACGGCATGGTCAGAATGCATTGCGCTTCCTGTCCATAACCACGCTGCAGCTCACGCCCCATCAGCAGATTGAACTTCTGGTCGGTACCACCCAGCTCGACATCCGCGCGCAAGGCAACCGAGTCATAACCCTGTACCAGCGGATAAAGGAACTCGTGAATGGCAATTGGCTGATTGGTGGTGTAACGCTTATCGAAATCATCGCGCTCAAGCATACGAGCCACGGTGTACTGCGAAGTCAGCCGAATGAAGTCTGCCGGCCCCATCTGATCCATCCAGGTGGAGTTGAATGCCACTTCGGTCTTTGCCGGATCAAGAATCTTGAATACTTGAGTCTTGTAAGTCTCGGCATTCTCGAGAACCTGCTCACGAGTCAGCGGAGGACGCGTCGCACTCTTGCCGCTCGGATCACCAATCATCCCGGTGAAGTCGCCGATCAGAAAGATCACCTGATGCCCCAATTCCTGGAATTGACGCAACTTATTGATGAGCACGGTGTGCCCCAGGTGCAAATCCGGAGCAGTCGGATCGAAGCCTGCCTTAATACGCAGCGGTTGACCGCGCTTGAGCTTTTCGACCAGCTCGGACTCGACCAACAGTTCTTCCGCACCACGTTTAATCAGCGCTAGCTGCTCTTCAACCGACTTCATAACAGACCCGCAAGACTCAGATTCAAAGGGGACCAACCATACAAGATCGCGCGTCAAATACAAGGTTTGCCCGGCGCGCGGAAACCAAACCACAGGCTAACACCCGCAGACTTGATTCAGGGATGATTTGGTTATATTTTATACAGTTATTTCATCTTCATCATGTCATTCATCTTTTCCAATTCATCTTTTTCAAAGTCAAAACCATTTATGACCAAAGAATCGTCTAAAGCGCCGCCGCTTTACCCGAAAACCCACCTCATAGCGGCAAGTGGCATCGCCGCCCTTCTGAGCCTGGCGCTTCTGGTATTTCCTTCCAGTGATGTTGAAGCAAAAAAGACGACCTTGAGTCTTGAACTGGAAAGTCCTGCTGAACAACTGACACAAGATCAAGACGCCGCCCAAGCCATCCAGGCCACAAATGAGCCGGCAGCCTCTCCTTTTGCGCAGATCGATAACAGCGCGGAGGACGAGCAGGAAACCGCTCAATCCGCACCTGCGCCGGCCGTCGAAGAAAAGAAGTCGGCCTCCCACAGGGAAGTGACTGTCGCCAAAGGCGACACCCTCTCGACGCTCTTCGAAAAGGTTGGCCTTCCGGCTACCGCTGTGCATGAAGTGCTGGCCAGTGATAAACAGGCCAAGCAGTTCAGCCAGCTCAAGCATGGACAGAAACTTGAATTCGAGCTCAATCCGAATGGTCAATTGACCAGCCTGCACAGCAAGGTCAGCGATCTGGAAACCATCACCCTGACCAAGAATGACAAAGGCTTCGCATTCAACCGCATCACCGCCAAGCCGACAGTGCGCTCCGCCTATGTTCACGGCGTGATCAACAGCTCGCTGTCCCAGTCTGCCGCTCGCGCCGGCCTTTCCCACAGCCAGACCATGGACATGGCCAGTGTATTTGGCTATGACGTCGACTTTGCCCAGGACATTCGCCAGGGTGACGAGTTCGACGTGATCTATGAGCAGAAAGTGGTCAATGGAAAAGCCGTCGGCAATGGCCCGATTCTCTCCGCGCGCTTTACCAACCGTGGCAAGACCTACACCGCCGTGCGGTACACCAACAAACAAGGCAATAGCAGCTACTACACCGCTGACGGCAACAGCTTGCGCAAGGCGTTCATCCGCACTCCGGTCGATTTCGCCCGCATCAGCTCAAAGTTCTCCATGGGCCGCAAGCACCCGATCCTCAACAAGATCCGCGCCCACAAGGGCGTCGACTACGCCGCTCCACGAGGCACGCCAATCAAGGCCGCCGGTGACGGTAAAGTATTGCTGGCGGGCCGCCGCGGTGGTTACGGCAACACAGTGATCATCCAGCACGGCAATACCTACCGCACCTTGTACGGCCACATGCAGGGCTTCGCCAAAGGCATTCAAACTGGCAGCAACGTCAAGCAGGGCCAGGTGATTGGCTACATCGGCACCACAGGCCTGTCGACCGGCCCGCACCTGCACTATGAATTCCAGGTCAATGGCGTGCACGTCGACCCGCTGGGGCAGAAAGTGGCAATGGCCGATCCGATCTCCAAGGCGGAGCGCGCGCGCTTCCTGGCGCAGAGCCAGCCGTTGATGGCGCGCATGGATCAGGAAAAAGCCACCCTGCTGGCTTCGAGTAAACGCTAAGCCATGGCGCTCTACATAGGCGTAATGTCCGGGACCAGCCTCGATGGACTGGACATCGCGCTGATCGAGCAGACACCGGCGATCAGATTGATCGCCACGCACTACGTGCCCATGCCCGACACGTTGCGCGCCGACCTGCTTGGCTTATGCGCCAGCGGCCCCGACGAAATCGCCCGTTCCGCCATTGCCCAGCAGCAATGGGTAAAACTGGCAGCCCAGGGCATCCATACCCTCCTGGCCCAACAGCACCTCGCACCTGAAGACATCCGCGCCATTGGCAGTCATGGGCAAACCATCCGCCACGAGCCGGCGCGCGGCTTCACTGTGCAGATAGGCAACCCGGCACTGCTGACCGAACTGACCGGCATCACGGTGGTCAGCGATTTTCGTAGCCGCGACGTCGCCGCCGGAGGCCAGGGTGCTCCACTGGTTCCCGCCTTCCACGAGGCGTTGTTTGAAGAACAGCCCGGCAACCGCGCAGTACTGAACATTGGTGGTTTCAGTAATCTCAGCCTGATCGAGCCCGGCAAGCCGGTAGCCGGTTTCGACTGCGGCCCGGGGAATGTACTGCTCGACATCTGGATTCACCGGCAACGCGGCGACAACTACGATCGTGACGGTCAATGGGCCGCCAGCGGCAGAGCCTTGCCGACTCTGCTCAAGTCACTACTCAGTGACCCATTCTTCGCTGGCAAAGGCCCGAAGAGCACCGGCCGTGAAGTATTCAACCTGCCATGGCTGCTGCATCACCTGGGACAGCTGCCAGAATTCAGCGCCGAAGATGTCCAGGCAACACTGCTCGAGCTGACGGCACTGACCATCGTCGAATCCCTGCAAAGTGCCCAACAGGACACCCGAGAGCTACTGGTCTGCGGTGGCGGCGCGCACAACACCACACTGATGAACCGCCTGGCCACCCTGCTACCGAGAGCGAAAGTCAGCAGCACCAGCGCTTATGGCGTTGATCCGGATTGGGTCGAAGCCATGGCTTTTGCCTGGCTGGCCCACTGCTGCCTCGAAGGCATCGCAGCCAACAGACCTAGCGTCACCGGTGCCCGCGGCTTGCGCGTTCTCGGCGCCATCTACCCCGCCTGATACCTCAAGACAGCAAAACGCCGCACAGCCTTACGGCTCTGCGGCGTTTAGTGGTGCATGCACACTGATCAGATCGAGAACGAAGAACCGCAACCGCACGTGGTGGTCGCATTAGGGTTCTTGATAACGAAACGAGAACCCTCCAGACCTTCCTGGTAATCCACCTCGGCACCTGCCAGGTACTGGAAGCTCATTGGATCAACCACCAGGCTCACGCCTTCGCGCTCAACGATAGTGTCGTCATCGGCCACTTCCTCATCGAAGGTGAAGCCGTACTGAAAACCTGAACAACCGCCGCCCGTAACGAATACGCGCAGCTTCAGCCGATCATTGCCCTCTTCATCGACCAGACTCTTCACCTTGTGCGCGGCACCTTGGGTAAATTGCAAAGCCGTGGGGGTGAAGGATTCGACGCTCATACTGATATCTCCCGGCGCTTTGCCGTCATATTGCGTGATGACGCGCATTATCCGCTTGTCCTAGAAAATCGGTCAACTATTGTTATGGTATATCAACCTGCCCGACTGCCAGCCCCGAATGCAAAAAGGCCCGTTCAACGGGCCTTTTTGCATTGCACAGTAAAGCCTTAGGGCAACATGCCTGCGTGAGAAAGGCCCAGACGCTCATCAAGCCCGAACAGAATGTTCATGTTCTGTACCGCCTGGCCCGATGCGCCCTTGACCAGGTTATCAATGACAGACAGCACCACAACCAGATCACCGTCCTGTGGACGATGCACCGCAATACGGCACACGTTGGCACCGCGCACGCTACGGGTTTCCGGATGGCTGCCGGCCGGCATGACGTCTACAAACGGCTCGTTGGCATAGCGCTTTTCGAACAACGCCTGCAGATCGACCGAGCGATCCACGACAGTTGCGTAGAGCGTCGAATGAATACCGCGGATCATCGGTGTCAGGTGTGGCACGAACGTCAGGCCAACGTCCTTGCCTGCGGCACGACGCAGCCCCTGGCGGATTTCCGGCAAGTGGCGGTGCCCTTTGACGGCATAGGCCTTCAGGCTTTCCGACGTCTCGGAATACAGAGAACCCACGGCAGCGCCACGACCAGCGCCACTGACGCCGGACTTGCAGTCAGCGATCAGGCGCGATGCATCGGCCAGGCCTGCTTCGAGCAATGGCAGGAAACCCAGCTGCGTAGCGGTCGGGTAGCAACCCGGTACTGCAATCAGCCGTGCCTGCTTGATTTGCTCGCGATTGACTTCTGGCAAACCATAGACCGCCTCCTCCAGCAATTGCGGTGCACCGTGCGGCTGGCCGTACCACTTGGCCCACTCATCGGCATCCTGCAGGCGGAAGTCCGCGGAAAGGTCGATGACTTTAGTACCGGCCGCCAGCAACTCACCTGCCAGGGCATGTGCAACGCCGTGGGGCGTGGCAAAGAACACCACGTCACAAGCACCGAGCGTCTTGATGTCCGGAACGCTGAACGCCAGGCCGTCGTAATGGCCTCGCAGGTTGGGATACATGTCGGCAACGGCCAGGCCGGCCTCGGATCGGGAAGTGATGACTACCACTTCAGCTTGCGGATGCTGTGCCAACAGACGCAGCAGTTCGACACCGGTGTAACCCGTGCCGCCGACGATACCGACCTTGACCATAAACCTGCCCTCAACGAACCCACTGGAAAGCCGACGATAATAGGGGCCGCGCGCGCCTGCGACAACCGGCAAGGTGACGACCGGAGGCTCAAGCCTCTACTATCCGGGCTACCGTGAACCTGGGAATAACTAAAATGCTTTATCTGTGGCTCAAAGCTTTTCACATCATCAGCGTCGTGTGCTGGTTCGCCGGCCTGTTTTATCTGCCGCGCCTGTTCGTTTATCACGCTCAAAGCGAGGACGCTGTCAGCAAGGAACGCTTCAGCATCATGGAGCGCAAGCTGTATCGCGGGATCATGGGGCCGGCAATGATTGCCACGCTGATCTTTGGCGGCTGGATGATTTACCTCAATCCGGGCATCTTCAGCTTGGGTGGCTGGATCCACGCCAAGCTGACTCTCGTGGTATTGCTGATCGGCTACCACCATATGTGCGGCGCTCAGGTAAAGCGTTTTGCCCGTGGCGAAAACACCCGTAGCCATGTCTTTTATCGCTGGTTCAATGAAGTGCCGGTTCTGATATTGCTGGCTATTGTAATTCTGGTCGTCGTTCGGCCGTTCTAAACCCAACAGATATCATTGACCGGGGTACTTCCAATGTCGCTGCCCGCTCTGCTCGAACAACGCTTGCGTCTGCCCGTGGTGGCCGCGCCGATGTTCCTGATTTCCAATCCGCAACTGGTACTCGCCTGCTGCCGCAATGGTGTCGTGGGTAGTTTCCCGGCACTGAACCAACGCGAGAGCAGCGGATTCAAGGCCTGGCTTGAAGAAATCGAAGCCGGCCTTGCGACAATGGATAGCCCTGCTCCCTACGCCGTGAACCTGATCGTCCACAACAGCAATCCGCGACTGCAGGCTGATCTGGATATCTGCATCGAACACAAGGTGCCGATCGTGATCACCAGCCTCGGCGCAGTGAAGGAACTGGTTGACGCGGTCCATGGCTACGGTGGCCTGGTATTCCACGATGTGACAACCCGTCGCCATGCAGAGAAAGCCGCCGAGGCCGGCGTGGACGGTTTGATCGCCGTTGCCGCTGGCGCCGGTGGCCATGCCGGAACCTGGAGCCCGTTTTCGCTCATCGCGGAGATTCGCCAGTTCTTCAACAAGACCCTGCTGCTGGCCGGCTGCCTGAACCATGGGCATGAGATTCTCGCTGCCCAATTACTGGGGGCGGACCTGGCTTACTTCGGTACACGCTTCATCGGTACTACCGAGAGCCATGCACCCGACGCCTATAAAGAGATGCTGCTGTCGTCCAGAGCCGCAGACATCATCCATACTCCAGCTGTGTCAGGCGTACCGGCGAGCTTCATGCGCCAAAGCCTGGAAGCTGCCGGGTTCGACATGAATGCGCTGCAAAACAAGGGCGATGTCAATTTCGGCTCCAAACTCAAGCCTTTGAGCGACGAAGCCAAAGCCTGGAAAACCGTGTGGTCCGCAGGCCAGGGCGTGGGTGAAATCGATGACTTACCAAGTGTCGATCAACTGGTAAAACGCCTGGACACCGAGTATCGCAAGGCGCAGGAACAGGCCGGCCAACTGCAACACCGTTGGCCACGCTGAAGGGAACAGGCCAGCCTTCCAGGGCTGGCCCTACACTGCAAATCCCGACAATCGCGACAAGGACGCCTCGGTAATGAGCGAAAAACGTTTCAGGATCGTGTTCGACGGCGCACTGTTGCCCGGTGTCGACCTGACCACTGCCAAGCTCAATCTTGCCGCGCTCTACAAGAGTGAAGTCAGCGCCGTGGAGCGCCTGTTCAACGGACAGCCCGTCACACTCAAGGGTGAACTGTCACAAACCGACGCGCAAACGTACTTGCAGGCTCTGAAGAACACAGGCATCGATGCCCGAATCGAGGCCGAACCCTCGATTGAGCTGAACCTTGCCGAAACACACCCACACCCCCAAACGGCCCCACCGCCGCCCCCCGAATCTCCATACGCAACACCGCATTCCAGCCTGGGCGAACACATGCCCGAATACGCCGCGCTCAAACCCTTCGGCATCGAAGGACGTATTGGACGCCTGCGTTTTCTCGCCTGGTCGATGGTATTGAGCCTGGTGACGATAGCTGTCGTCGCGATATTCGCGCTGATCGGCCTGGCCCTGGTCAGCGCCGATTCGACCGCCGGCCTGATCATCGGCGGCATTCTGGCGTTCTTTCTCTGCCTGGCCGTCCTCATCGCCAGCATCATGATCAGTGTGCAACGTCTGCACGATATCGGTTGGTCAGGCTGGCTCTGGCTCCTGTACCTGGTGCCGTTCATCGGCAGTGTCTTTCCGCTGCTGTTACTGGCGTTGCCGGGCAACAGCACTGCCAACCGCTACGGCGCACCACCACCCCCCAACAGCACAGCAGTCAAGGTACTGTCGTCTTTGTGGGTAGTTGTGATCGCACTGCTGATTGTCGGCACGTTGGCGGGAGGCCTCTCCACCATTCAGGACGAATACGAAAGCACTCTGGAAGACAGCTTCCAGAGCAGCTCGGAGACTATCGAAGAAATCGACGTCGAAACCCTGTCGCCAGCAAATTCCGCCAACGATGCAGCCGAAGAAGCCCGGCCCCCTGTAGACTCTGCGCGAGAATGAACAGCGCTCCCGGCCCGTGACACCAGCGTCGCGGCACGGAGCTGTTGCGATGGAGAACTGCATGACCCGTTACGCTCTGATCACTGGTGCCTCCAGCGGCATCGGCCTGGCCTTGGCCGAAGCGTTGGCCCGGCGTGGCCGCAGCCTGATTCTGGTGGCCCGACAACGTGATCAGCTGGAAAGTATTGCCATTGAACTGACTCAGCGATTTGGCGTTGAGGTGTTGTTCCGCGCTTGCGACCTGGGTGAACCGTTGCGCTTGTCCGGGTTCCTGCTGGAACTGGAAGAAGGCGACCGGCAGATCGACCTGTTGGTCAACTGCGCCGGTATCGGTACGTGCGGACCGTTCCTGGCTCAGGACTGGATGACCGAGCAGGACCTGATCGAAGTGAATATCCTGGCGCTCACCCGCCTGTGTCATGCCATTGGCAACAGCATGGCATTGCAAGGTGGCGGGCAGATTCTGAACGTCGCGTCGGTCGCAGCCTTTCATCCTGGCCCGTGGATGAGTACCTACTACGCAAGCAAGGCCTATGTGTTGCACTTTTCCGAAGGCTTGCGTGTCGAGCTGAAAAAATGCGCGGTCAAGGTTTCGGTGCTCTGCCCAGGTCCGACCCATACGGCTTTTTTCCGCACCGCGCAGTTGAATGCGGACAAGCTGGCCGAAAGCAAATTGCCCATGAGCCCGGAAGAAGTCGCGCTCTATACCGTACGGGCCCTGGAGAAGAATCGCGCAATCATCATTCCGGGACGACTCAACCGCTGGTTTGCCACCCTCCCCCGGTTCGGTTCGCGTTGGCTGGTTCGCACAATCACCGGCATGGTCAACAAGGCTTATTGCCCTCGCTGAAACCTGGGCAGGCAAAAGACTGGGCTCAGGCAGAGCCCGTGAGTACACTCATGCCAGCTCAAACAACGGAGAAACAGCTGTGGATACTCTGTTCACCAAGATCATCAACCGGGAAATCCCGGCGAAGATCATTTACGAGGACGACCAGGTACTGGCCTTCCACGATATCGCCCCACAGGCACCGGTACACTTTCTGGTGATCCCGAAGAAGCCGGTGCGCACGCTCAATGACCTCACCGAGGACGACAAGGCACTGGCCGGACATATTCTGTTCACTGCGCAGCGCCTGGCTCTGGAACTGGGCTGTGAAAAAGGCTTCCGCGTTGTCATGAACTGCAATGAAGAAGGTGGACAGACCGTCTATCACATCCATATGCATGTACTGGGTCAGCGCCAGATGCATTGGCCGCCGGGCTGATTCATGACTTGCGATTGCAGGAGCACGGCTTGCCGGCAATGGCGATATTGATGACGCTTTCGCCGGCAAGCCGTGCTCCTACAGATTTGGCAGCGTTTGCGCCAGCACCGGTTTGGCGGAGTTCCCGCCAGACGTGACCCGGCGCAAACCTTCCCCGGCCGATTGAGTTAAACTGGCCGCCGAGATTCCTCCGGAGGTCAGCATGACAACCCAACGTCACTACTCGCCCATTGACCGCCTTCTGCTGCAAGCCGATGCCGCGATGCGCACCTTACTGCCCTTCAGCGGCCAGCCGTTCCGGCCATCACCCGCCATCGTGCAGCCGGATACAAAGATGAGCGACGAAGAAACGCGACACGTTGCCGGCCTGATGCGCATCAACCATACCGGTGAAGTCTGCGCCCAGGCGTTGTATCAAGGGCAGGCCCTGACCGCCAAATTGCCGCAAGTGCGTGCCGCCATGGAACATGCCGCCGAAGAAGAAATCGATCATCTGGCCTGGTGCGAACAACGCATCCATCAATTGGGTAGCCACACCAGCATCCTCAACCCGCTGTTCTACGGCATGTCGTTCGGAATTGGCGCGGTTGCCGGCCTGATCAGCGACAAAGTCAGCCTGGGATTCGTGGCAGCAACGGAAGACCAGGTGTGCAAACACCTGAACGAACACCTGGAGCAACTGCCGGCCGAGGATGAAAAATCCCGGGCAATTCTCGAGCAGATGCGTATCGATGAAGAACAGCATGCCGAAAGTGCGCTGGATGCCGGCGGCTTCCGCTTTCCGGCGCCGGTGAAGTTCGGGATGAGTCTGATGGCCAAGGTGATGACCAAGAGTACGTATCGGATCTGATCGTAGGAGCGAGGCTTGCCCGCGAAGACTGTCTCAAAGACGCTATCGCGAGCAGGCTCGCTCCCACATGAGATTCGTGACGACAATAAAAAAGGCGACTGCCGTCAGGGAGTCGCCTTTTTATTGTCCGAGAATCTTACGCCATGTTGCGCGCGTAGAAGATTTCGAGCATTTCGTGTTTCACCCGCTCGGTCACCTGGGCCCGCTGCTCAGGCGACAGGTTGCTGGTGGCGTCGCCGAACAGGTAGTTATCCAGCTCGAAGTTTTTCAGCAGCATTTTGGTGTGGAACAGGTTTTCCTGATACACGTTCACGTCGGTCATCTGGTACGCGTCGCGAGTGTCTTCGGAGAGGTAGTTCTGGATCGAGTTGATTTCGTGATCGATGAAGTGCTTTTTGCCTTCGACGTCACGGGTGAAGCCGCGCACACGGTAATCCACGGTCACGATGTCGGAATCGAACTGGTGAATCAGGAAGTTGAGCGCTTTAAGCGGTGAAATGACCCCGCACGTCGACACATCGATATCCACACGGAAGGTGGCAATACCATCGACCGGATGGATCTCCGGGTAGGTGTGCACCGTGATGTGGCTCTTGTCGAGGTGGGCCAGGATGATTTCGGGCAACGGACCCGGAGATTCTTCGATCTGGCTTTCGGTCGGGGTCACCGGCTCTTCAGAGATCAGAATCGTGACGCTGGCGCCCTGTGGCTCGTAGTCCTGACTGGCGATGTTCAGGATATTGGCACCAATGATATCGACAACTTCAGTGAGGATCTGCGTCAGGCGCTTGGCGTTGTACTCTTTGTTGATGTACTCGACGTAGGCCTGTTGGTCTTGCGGGGTTTCCGCGTAGCAGATGTCATAGATGTTGAAGCTCAAGGTCTTTGTCAGGTTATTGAACCCGTGGAGCTTGAGTTTGCTTTTCACCGTTAAA
>NZ_JBNNVQ010000144.1:0-11612 GCF_050280625.1 Pseudomonas sp. NPDC089569 | reverse complement strand
ACGATGTTGACGATATGGGCGTCGTTGGCGTCCGGTTCCTGGTCGCTGGCGCCCAGGTTGAGCAACTGTTCGAAGTTGCCCAGGGTGGTGGAATCCCCGGCTAAGGCCAAGACCATCAACAAGTATCTGGGCAACCAATACGTGGTGAAGTCGAGTATCGGCCATATCCGAGACCTGCCCACCAGTGGTTCGGCAAGCGCCGGCAAAGAACCAGCCGTCAAGCGCGGCAAGGCTGTTGCGGGCGAAGCGCCGGCATTGTCGCCGAAAGAAAAGGCACGCAAGCAATTGGTTGCCCGCATGGGAGTCGATCCCGATCATGGCTGGAAAGCCAAGTACGAGATCCTTCCTGGCAAGGAAAAAGTCATCGAAGAGCTGCGCCGGCTCGCCAAGGATGCTGACACCATCTATCTCGCAACCGACTTGGATCGCGAGGGGGAAGCCATTGCCTGGCACCTGCGCGAAGCCATCGGTGGTGACGACAGCCGCTACAAGCGCGTGGTGTTCAACGAAATCACCAAGAAAGCGATCCAGGAGGCATTCTCCGAGCCAGGCGAGCTGGACATCGATCGCGTCAATGCCCAGCAGGCCCGTCGTTTTCTCGACCGCGTGGTGGGCTACATGGTTTCCCCGCTGCTGTGGGCCAAGATTGCCCGTGGCCTGTCCGCCGGTCGCGTTCAGTCGGTAGCGGTGAAGCTGGTGGTCGAGCGCGAGCGTGAAATTCGCGCGTTCATTCCCGAAGAGTACTGGGAAGTTCACGCCGATCTCGGCACCGCCAAAGGCGCCAGCGTGCGTTTCGAAGTCGCCCGCGAGAAGGGTGAAGCGTTCAAGCCCCTTAACGAAGCTCAGGCCCTGGCCGCGCTGGAGAAGCTCAAGGCGTCCAGCTACAGCATCGTCAAGCGTGAAGACAAACCGACCAGCAGCAAGCCGTCGGCACCGTTCATCACCTCCACCCTGCAACAGGCGGCGAGCAACCGTCTGGGCTTTGGTGTGAAGAAAACCATGATGATGGCCCAGCGTCTGTATGAAGCCGGCTACATCACCTATATGCGTACCGATTCGACCAACCTGTCGGCCGATGCCGTGGCGATGGCGCGTACTTATATTGAAGGCGAGTTCGGCAAGAAGTACCTGCCGGACTCTCCGAACGTTTACAGCAGCAAGGAAGGTGCTCAGGAGGCTCACGAAGCGATTCGTCCGTCCGATGCCAACACCGAGCCAAGCAAGCTGTCAGGCATGGAGCGTGATGCCGAGCGCCTGTATGAGCTGATCTGGCGCCAGTTCCTTGCCTGCCAGATGCTGCCGGCGCAATACCTGTCGACCACCGTCACTGTCGGTGCCGGTGATTTCGAGTTGCGCGCCAAGGGTCGAATCCTCAAGTTCGACGGTTACACGCGTGTCATGCCGCAAATCGCCAAGCCGGGCGACGACGATGTACTGCCCGACATGGCGCAGGGCGACGCGATGAAGCTGATCAAGCTTGATCCGACCCAGCATTTCACCAAGCCGCCGGCGCGTTATTCGGAAGCCAGCCTGGTAAAGGAAATGGAAAAGCGCGGCATCGGTCGCCCATCGACTTACGCAGCGATCATTTCGACCATCCAGGATCGCGGCTACGTGGCGCTGCACAATCGCCGCTTCTATTCGGAAAAGATGGGCGACATCGTCACCGAGCGTCTGGCCGAGAGCTTTTCCAATCTCATGGACTACGGTTTCACTGCCGGCATGGAAGAGCATCTCGATGATGTGGCCCAGGGCGAGCGCGACTGGAAGAACGTGCTGGACGAGTTTTATGGTGACTTCAAGAAGAAGCTTGAAGTGGCCGAAAGCCCGGATAACGGCATGCGTGCCAATCAGCCTGTGATGACTGATATTCCGTGCCAGACCTGTGGTCGCCCGATGCAGATTCGCACTGCTTCGACCGGCGTTTTCCTCGGATGCTCCGGTTACAGCCTGCCGCCGAAAGAGCGTTGCAAGGCCACTGTCAACCTGGTGCCGGGTGATGAAATTGCCGCGGATGATGAGGGTGAGTCCGAGTCGCTGGTACTGCGTGGCAAGCATCGCTGCCCGATCTGCAGTACGGCGATGGATGCGTACCTGCTCGACGAAAAGCGCAAGTTGCACATCTGTGGTAACAACCCGGATTGCGATGGCTATGAAATTGAAGAGGGTGCCTATCGCATCAAGGGTTACGAAGGCCCGAGCCTGGAATGCGACAAGTGTGGCAGTGAGATGCAACTCAAGACCGGCCGCTTCGGCAAGTTCTTCGGTTGCACCAATGCGACCTGCAAGAACACCCGCAAACTGCTCAAGAGTGGTGATGCGGCGCCTCCGAAGATGGATCCGGTGAAAATGCCGGAACTGAAATGCGAAAAGGTCAACGACACCTACATCTTGCGTGACGGTGCGTCCGGCCTGTTCCTGGCGGCCAGTCAATTCCCGAAAAACCGCGAGACTCGTGCTCCGCTGGTCATGGAAATCGTGCCGCACAAGGATGAGATCGATCCGAAGTACCACTTCCTCTGTGAAGCTCCAAAGAAGGATCCGGACGGCCTTCCTGCCGTGATCCGCTACAGCCGCAAGACCAAAGAGCAATATGTGCAGACAGAGGTCGACGGTAAGCCGACCGGCTGGAAAGCCTTTTACGATGGCGGCAAGTGGACCGTTGAAGACAAGCGTCCTGCCGCGAAGTCTTAACAGGCACAGTACGAAAAAGGCCGCATGCATCCATGCGGCCTTTTTTTTCGCTCTTCTGTAGGAGCGAGCAAGCTCGCGAAAAACGCAAGGGCAATGCATTTCCCCAGTGTGGGCGCGTTATCGTTAACGTGCATCGTCGGATCGCCGCCCGGAGCATGCTCGCTCCTGCATGAAATAGAAGGACTTGCGGTTGGCTTGGGTGATCCACGACACTGTCTGACCTGCGTGAAGCAATTATTTCTTTGTGGAGACTGCCGTCATGGCCCACGAGCTCTATACCCGTACCAATCAGAAGATTTATTTCGCCGGCCTGTCGCTGGAGGCGCTTGCCAAGGCCGAAGAGGGGTGGGCGATGAATTCCCTGGCGCTGATTCAGGCAGGTCGCGAATCGACGCTGTTTCACCTGTATGGGGCGTTGCTGGGGCTGTGCCATGAAATTGCCGGTTTCTATCGATTACCTCAGGCCAATGCTCCTCGGGCTGAAGCACTATTGACCCGCGAAGTACTGGAAAGCATCGCTATTCCTGAAATGGCCGAGATGGTCGAGCTCGCCAACAATCCGGAAACCTGGCTGGCCAGGCTGCTGGCGGCCCATGCTGCGTTGTTCCAGCCGCCACGCGCGCCGCACAAGCCCAAGGGTGACGTGACGCAACCATTGATTCTGGCGGTAAACCTGGATGAAGAAGAGGCTCCTGCGGAATTGAGTCGCGAGGAGTTGGAAGCATGGCGGCAGAACCTGAAACGTCTGGCGATTCGTTTTCGCGAAGGGCTGAACGAGTGTTGAAGAGTTGAGCGAGACTACGAACGGTCTGTTGGATTGTTCGTTCAGGGAAGAGAGTTGTCAGATATTTCTCTTCGTGATGGCATCTGGTCAAGATCCTGAGCGAAGCCTGGCCGATGCCTATATAATCCCCGCCTTTCGTGGAGAACAGACCCTTATGCCAACGTCCTTTCTAGAAATTGTCGAGTTACCAGACGGCCGAATCGAGCTGCGCAGGGCTGAAGATGAGGGTTCTCTGGTTACTTTGGATTTCTCCGAGGACGCTAAGGCGTTCCTGCAAGGCCAGCATGTCGAGGTTGCCAAGGCAATGTTGAGCGTCGGCGTTCAGATGGCCGGGCGTCTGGTCGAGGGGGAATTCGATAAGGAAGAGGGGCCGCGGGTACTTCATTGATCTCCCGCCCGTCGACTTTTCGAATGTCGCTACAGATCGGCTTCTCTGTCCCTGGAGAAGCCCTGTGCTATTCAATGCATGCCGTGCTTGCCGTTATCCCAATCGAATATTCAGGCTTTGTGCGTTCCCGGTCCGGGCGGCGCTGATCAGTTGTTGCCGTGAAGCGGCGCTCAGTGGGTTCAGCCAGCTGACGACCGTGTGGCTGCGGCCGAGTCGAAGGGCTTCGCAAGTCAACTGCTGAGCGCTCTGGGTGCCGCGAGGTTGCAGCAGCAGGATACGCTCGCGATTGAGACCGGCGTCGCGCAACCAGGCTTGGGTGAGGCTTGAGGGTGGGGCGATCAACGTCAACCAACGGGCATCATGATCCTGGCTCAACTCCCTGAGAATGGGCGCGAGAAGGTTCAGGCAGTTCCCGGCTGCACCGCGCAGAGACAATTCACTGAAGACCTCGGGTTCGGCGCTCCAGGGCGACTCGACAACTTCCTTCAGGATTGGCGCCAGTGGTTGCGCCAGGAATGCCTCGAACAGCAGTGGCAGTTGAGCTTGCTGCGGTGTATGTGGGAACTGCATAAAGCCTCCTTTAGCGGCGGATGACGCCGACACTCAAGCCTTCGATCACCAGTTCCTCATCTTTGAGGTTCACTTCGATGGGGGCGAATTCAGGGTTTTCGGCGATCAGCCAGACCTTGCTGCCGTCACGTTTGAAACGCTTGACGGTCACTTCGTCGCCGATACGCGCAACCACGATCTGACCGTTACGAGCTTCGCGGGTGGTATGGACGGCCAGCAGATCACCGTCGAAAATGCCCACATCCTTCATGCTCATGCCATGTACGCGCAGCAGGTAGTCGGCGCGCGGATGGAAGAACGCGGGATTGATGTTGCAGGACTCTTCGACGTGTTGCTGGGCAAGGATGGGAGCGCCGGCTGCAACCCGGCCAATGATGGGCAGGCTGGAGTCGTCGGCCTTGGCTTCGAAGCCCGGGATGCGAATGCCGCGGGATGCGCCAGGGGTCATTTCGATCGCCCCTTTGCGGGCGAGTGCCTTGAGGTGTTCTTCCGCCGCGTTGGGCGATTTGAAACCCAGTTCCTGAGCGATTTCCGCGCGGGTAGGCGGGTAGCCGTTGTCTTCCAGGCAGCGTTTGATGAAGGCCAGAATCTCGGCTTGGCGTGGCGTCAGCTTTAGCATATTGATCGCTCTGTTTTTTTATACAGTGACTGGGATTATATACAGTGGAGCGGTCTTGGCAATGCCCGTTTTGCTGGGGGCCGCCGGACGGTCAATCAGCCTTCTGATTGAAGGTTTCCGGTAGTGTGGTTAAATATCTGACTGACCATTCCCAAAACGAACCGGCAGGCTTGACAAGGCACAGGCTGAAACGTATGTTTCAAACAAGTGTTTGTCAGGCGGAGTAGCCATGGCCCAGTCGGAAACCGTTGAACGCATTCTCGATGCTGCCGAGCAGTTGTTCGCGGAAAAAGGTTTCGCCGAAACCTCGTTGCGTCTGATCACCAGCAAGGCCGGTGTCAACCTGGCAGCGGTGAACTACCACTTCGGATCGAAAAAAGCGCTGATTCAGGCGGTTTTTTCGCGATTCCTCGGGCCTTTCTGCATCAGTCTCGATAAAGAGCTGGAGCGGCGCCAGGCCAAGCCTGAAATCAAACCGACGCTCGAAGAACTGTTGGAAATCCTCGTTGAGCAGGCCCTGGTGGTCCAGCCTCGCAGCGGGAACGACCTGTCCATTTTCATGCGCTTGCTGGGGCTTGCCTTCAGTCAGAGCCAAGGGCATTTGCGTCGTTACCTGGAAGACATGTACGGCAAGGTTTTCCGCCGCTACATGATGCTGGTCAACGAAGCTGCGCCACGCATCCCGCCGATCGAACTGTTCTGGCGTGTGCACTTCATGCTCGGTGCGGCCGCATTCAGCATGTCTGGTATCAAGGCGTTGCGCGCCATTGCCGAAACCGATTTCGGGGTGAACACTTCCATTGAGCAGGTCATGCGCCTGATGGTGCCATTCCTTGCCGCGGGCATGCGTGCCGAGTCCGGCGTCACCGATACGGCCATGGCTTCAGCGCAACTGCGTCCGCGCAGCAAATCGACACCGGTTGCCGCCAAGGTTTAACCGCTCACGGGTGGGCGCGGCAGCTGACATCCGCTAAGCTAGCCGCCCATGCCGACTCTCGTTTTGAACCCGTTTCCCGTTTCTATCGCCAACCTGCCGGGCACTGTTCCCGGCAGCGACGTCGCGCGGGCCGGGTTTATCGTTATCAAGGAATCTCTATGACTGCTGGCCTGCAAGGCTCGTTGATGGTGGATGTCGCCGGTACCTGGTTGACGGCTGAAGATCGCCAGTTGTTGCGTCAGCCCGAAGTGGGCGGTCTGATTCTGTTTGCCCGCAACATCGAGCATCCGCGTCAGGTTCGCCAATTGAGTGCGGCGATCCGCGCCATTCGTCCCGATTTGCTGCTGGCGGTGGACCAGGAGGGCGGACGGGTCCAACGCCTGCGCCAAGGGTTTGTGCGGCTGCCTGCCATGCGTGCGATAGCCGATAACCCGAACGCCGAATACCTGGCCGAGCAATGTGGCTGGATCATGGCCACTGAAGTGCTGGCGGTTGGCCTGGATCTGAGTTTCGCCCCGGTGCTGGATCTCGACTACCAGCGCAGTGCCGTGGTGGGTACTCGTTCTTTTGAAGGCGACCCTGAGCGTGCGGCGCTGCTTGCAGGCGCTTTCATCCGGGGTATGGGCCAAGCCGGCATGGCTGCAACCGGCAAGCATTTCCCCGGGCATGGCTGGGCCGAGGCGGATTCCCATGTCGCGATTCCGAACGATGAGCGCAGTCTCGATGAAATTCGTGCCAACGACCTGGTTCCGTTCGCCAGGTTGAGCAAGCAACTGGCAGCCGTCATGCCGGCTCATGTCATCTACCCGCAAGTCGATTCACGTCCCGCTGGCTTCTCCAGTCGCTGGCTGCAGGACATCTTGCGTGGCGAATTGCAGTTTGATGGCGTGATTTTCAGCGATGACCTGTCCATGGCCGGAGCCCATGTGGTGGGCGATGCGGCCAGCCGTATCGAAGCGGCCCTGAGCGCCGGTTGCGACATGGGCCTGGTGTGCAACGATCGCGCAGCCGCCGAGCTGGCCCTGAGCGCCCTGCAGCGCCTGAAGGTCAAGCCGTCTGCGCGCATCGCGCGGATGCGCGGACAGGCATACGCAAGCACTGATTATCGTCAGGACCCGCGCTGGCTGACGGCCGTGGGTGCATTGAAAGAAGCTCAATTGATTGATTAAGGACTGTTCGTTATGACGGTTTACGCGATTATCGGTGGCACCGGCCTGACTCAACTCGAAGGCCTGAGTATTCGCCAGTCGTTGACAGTGGACACCCCTTACGGCGCGCCTTCGGCCGATGTGCAAATCGGCGAGTACGCCGGCAAGGAAGTGTTGTTCCTGGCGCGCCATGGCCATCCGCACCGTTTTCCGCCGCATCAGGTGAACTACCGCGCCAACCTCTGGGCGTTGAAGCAGGCGGGCGCCGAGGCGATTCTGGCGGTCAATGCCGTAGGTGGAATCCATTCGGCAATGGGGACCGGGCATTTCTGTGTGCCCCATCAACTGATCGATTACACCAGTGGTCGCGAACACACCTATTTTGCCGACGGCCTGGAACAGGTCACGCATATCGATTTCAGTTATCCCTACAGCGAGCCGTTGCGTCAGCAATTGATCGCGGCATTGGCCGCTGAAGGTGTTGGTTACAGCAGTCATGGTGTGTATGCCTGTACCCAGGGCCCGCGCCTGGAAACCGTGGCCGAGATCGCTCGTCTGGAGCGGGACGGTTGCGACATCGTCGGCATGACCGGAATGCCTGAAGCAGCACTGGCCCGTGAACTGCAGCTGGATTACGCCTGCCTGGCGCTGGTGGTCAACCCGGCTGCCGGCAAGTCCATGGCGGTGATCACCATGGCCGAGATCGAGCAAGCGCTGCATGACGGGATGGGCAAGGTGAAGTCGACGCTGGCGCGGGTGCTCAAGGGCTGAGTCGGGCTTTCCACTGAGTTGACCCTTTCGCGGGCAAGCCTCGCTCCTACGGGGGGGCGCGGATCTTTGTAGGAGCGAGGCTTGCCCGCGAAAACGGACTGGTAGGCGCTGCAAATCTCAGCGCTTCTCCAGCTTGTCCGGCAACGGCGCAAACAGCGCCTCGATATCCTCGCTCTGCAGCTTCCAGTCCCCGGCCTGGCGCCCATCCAGTACGCCGGCCGCAAGATCGGATTTTTCTTTTTGCAGGTGCTGGATTTTCTCTTCCACGGTGCCGCGAGCGATCAGTTTATAGACGAACACCGGTTTTTCCTGGCCGATGCGATAGGCGCGGTCGGTCGCCTGGTTTTCCGTCGCCGGGTTCCACCAGGGATCGTAATGAATAACGGTGTCTGCTTCCGTCAGGTTAAGGCCGACACCGCCGGCCTTCAGGCTGATCAGAAAAATCTGGCGTTTGCCGCTTTGAAAGTCCTTCACGGGGGAGCGTCGGTCCCGGGTCTGTCCGGTCAGTAGCGCATAGGCCACGCCGCGTTTGTTCAATTCATCTTCAATCAATGACAGCATCGATGTGAATTGTGAGAACAGCAGGATCCGTCGACCTTCCTCCAGCAGCTCTTCAAGCATCTCCATGAGGCTGTCGAGCTTGCCCGATGTGCTGCCGCGAGCTGGCAGGGTGGCCTCGTTGACCAGGCGCAAGTCGCAACACACCTGGCGCAACTTCAGCAGTGCCTCAAGGATGATGATCTGGCTGCGCGCTACCCCCTTGCGGGTGATTTCGTCATGAACCTTCTTGTCCATGGCCAGGCGCATGGTTTCGTACACATCACGCTGGGCCTCGTTGAGTTCGACCCAGTGAATGATCTCGGTTTTCGGCGGCAGCTCGGTGGCTACCTGTTCCTTGGTGCGACGCAACAGGAAGGGTTTGATCCGGCCATTGAGGTGTTGAAGCCGGACTTCACTGGTGCGCTTTTCAATGGGGACGCGGTAATCGCGGTTAAAGCTCTTCACATCGCCGAGCCAGCCCGGCAGCAGGAAATGAAACAGCGACCATAGCTCGCCCAGGTGGTTTTCCAGCGGTGTGCCGCTCAGGCACAAGCGTTGGCGGGCATCCAGTTCGCGGGCGGCCTGGGCGGCCTTGCTGTTCGGGTTCTTGATGTACTGCGCCTCATCCAGCACCAGAACGTGCAGCGGCTGCGCCGACAGGCGTTCGACATCCTTGGGCAGCAAGGCGTAGGTGGTCAGGATCAGATCGTAATCCGCCATTTTGTCGAAATGCTTTTTGCGGCTGGCGCCGTACAGCGCCAATACCTTGAGTTGCGGGGTGAAGTGCGCCGCTTCGTCGAGCCAGTTGGGAATCAGGCTGGTGGGCATCACCACCATGCACGGCCGGTCGAGGCGCCCGGCGTTTTTTTCGCAGAGGACATGTGCAAGGGTTTGCAGGGTCTTGCCCAGTCCCATGTCGTCCGCAAGAATCCCGCCGACCTCCAATTGCCGCAGCGACTGCATCCAGCTCAGCCCCTCAAGTTGATAGGGGCGTAGCGTGGCGTTGAGGCCGTCCGGCACGCTGGCGGTGTAGTCCTTGATATCACGCAGGCGCTGGGCAAAGGTGCGAATCTGGTCGCCACCCTCCCAAAGCAGCGGCAACTCCTCCAGGGAGTTCAGGCGTGTGGCGTCGGCCCTGCTCAGGCGCAGTTTGGTTTCGCCGGGCTCCTGCAGGTAGAACTCGCCGAGAGTTGCCAGTACCGGTTTCAAGCGGCCAAGGGGCAGGGCGACTTGCAAGGGACCGTGTTCAGAGCTCGGTCGTTGAGGAATGTTCACCAGAATCAGCTCGTCGTCGCGCCGTCGTGCCAGGCGCTCGGAGTTGAGGATTTCAGTGTGCGAGCGCATCAGGTTCAGCAATATCGGCAACAAGCTCAGTCGCTCGCCGTTGACGATAATCCCCAGCTCCAGATCGAACCAGTCGCGCTCCGGTGCCTGTTCGACAGTGGCGTACCAGTCGTCGACGGCGGTCAGATCGAAGCCGAAGTCCTCGTTGATCTGCAGCTCCCAGCCCTGGGTGCGCAGCTTCGGCAGTTCGTTGAGCGTGAAGGTCAGCCAAGCGCTGTCATTGACCATTTCGTACAGTTCGCCGGCGCTTTCCGGCAAGGCCTTGCTCTGGCGGGTAGCGATTCTGAAACCGAGGATTCGCAGCTGTTCCCTGTAGGACTGTTCCACTTCGGGGTGGCGTTTTATCCGAAGCGTCTGGGTTTCCTGGCGAATCAGGATGTCGGTGTTTTTCTGGCCGGATACGTACTCGTCCAGATAACTGAAAGACAATGCCGCGCGATGCTGGATGTAACGCTGCATTCGACCGTTGCGCGGTTCGAAGGCGCTGAACTCGATGCTCGCCAGCCACAGGCGCGGAACCGGCTGCACATTGTCCACCAGTACTTGCGGTGGCGCCTTCGGGCTGCGGTTTTCCAGCACGGCCTGGAGTTTTTCCAGAAGTTCGGCGTCCCTGGCCGCAGCAGGGTAGTCAAGGGTTTCCTGAACTTGCAGCAAGACGGCCGCACAATGTTTGCAGTTGCTGTGGACCGGGCAGGAGCAGGTGGCGTCGACCAGCAGCAAGGTGCCTTTTGCCGACTCGCGCAAGCGAATGGTCTGACGGTACACGTTACTGCCAGAACCTTCGCATGCAGCGATGATGGTTGCGTCGCCTGCTTCAACGATCCTGACGCGGTTCTCCAGTGCGTAGCGCCGGCCACGCTCCAGGCTCTGTTCCTTGAATCGGCTGACCCAGGAAGATGCCAGGGGTTTGCTCAGGCTCGCAGACATGATGATCAGTCCGGAATTTCTTCGGGAGCTGGTCGGGGGGCAGGGGCGGTCAGCGAGGTGATCTTGATCAGCAGGCCCAGATGGCCGGCGTCGAGGAAGTTCAGCTGTCCGTTTTTGGTATGGCTTTCGGTATTCAGGCGTTCACTGGCAGTGACCAGTCCGTCGGCGTTGAACTGGTTGACCCAGAAATCTGCGTTCACATCGGTAAAGCGCCCCTGCTTGATATCCAGAGTGCCCTCGATCGGAAATTGGCCGAATTGTTCCTTGCCGTCGCTGACGGCGACTTTGGTGCTCTGCTCGCCCAGGGTTTGCTGCCAGGCCTTGTGCAGCAATACCGTGTAGTCGTTGCTGGCGGTGAGTTTTTCCACTTCGCCATTAAGGCTCGGTGTACGCAGGCTGTCGGGGTTGATGGGTTGGGCGCCGGCATTCCAGTCCTCCGGCGCAGCGCGGCTGACAATGGCAGGCACGGCGTTTTGCCGCACGAGAATCATTTCAATCTGATACAGATCATCGGCGAAAGCCATGGGGGCGACCAGCGCTGTGATTACGGTTGTCAGCAGGGTCAGTGAGCGAAACAGGCGCATGCGGCGTCCTTCAAGCAGTTTTCGGGATGAGGCGCTCGAAAAGCGCCTCTACAGTATTAAAGCGCTCTTCCGGGCGCTCCATCGGCACCATGAACTTGAACATCGTGGCGCCTTCGAATTTGTAGCGTTTGGGCTGGCTCTGGATCAGCTTGATCAGCGTCAACGGGTCGACCGGGGTTTGCGCCGCGAACTCGACTCGCCCGCCTTGAGATGTTGATGCGCGAGCCGGGCTCGACCACCCGTCGCCTGACCGAAGAGTTACTCGCCGGCGCCGGAGTGAGTGTCGGGCCATTGCTGGAGATCGGC
>NZ_JBNNVQ010000143.1:0-11641 GCF_050280625.1 Pseudomonas sp. NPDC089569 | reverse complement strand
ATGGCTACCTGGGCGTCAATATCTACACCGACCGCCACTGGCAGCGCTTCTTCCTCGCCGTCGGTCGCCCCGACATGGATGGTGAGGTGGTGTTTAACACCGCAATGACCGGCTATCAGGAAATCCTTACCGATCCTTCCTACGCCCAACAGATCGTTACCCTGACTTACCCGCATATCGGCAACACCGGCACCACGCCGGAAGACGCCGAGTCGAACCGCGTCTGGTCGGCTGGCCTGGTTATCCGTGACCTGCCACTGGTTGCGAGCAACTGGCGTAACACGATGTCCCTGTCCGACTACCTGAAAGCCAACAACGTCGTGGCAATCGCCGGTATCGACACGCGTCGCCTGACACGCATCCTGCGTGAAAAAGGCGCACAGAACGGCTGCATCATGGCCGGTGACAACATTTCCGAAGAAGCAGCCATCGCTGCAGCCCAGGGCTTCCCTGGCCTGAAGGGTATGGATCTGGCGAAAGTGGTCAGCACCAAGGACGCCTACGAGTGGCGCTCGACTGTCTGGGAATTGAAAACCGACAGCCATGCAACCATCGAAGCATCCGAGCTGCCGTATCACGTAGTCGCCTACGACTACGGTGTGAAGGTAAACATCCTGCGCATGCTGGTTGAGCGTGGCTGCCGCGTGACCGTGGTGCCAGCGCAAACGCCGGCCGCTGAAGTGCTGGCGATGAATCCGGACGGCGTCTTCCTGTCCAACGGCCCTGGTGATCCGGAGCCTTGCGACTACGCGATCCAGGCGATCAAGGATGTGCTGGAAACCGAGATCCCGGTATTCGGTATCTGCCTCGGACACCAACTGCTGGCGCTGGCCTCCGGTGCCAAGACCCTGAAAATGGGGCACGGCCACCACGGTGCCAACCACCCGGTGCAGGACCTGGATACCGGCGTTGTGATGATCACCAGCCAGAACCACGGTTTTGCGGTGGACGAAGCGACCCTGCCAGCCAACGTGCGTGCGATCCACAAGTCGCTGTTCGACGGCACCCTGCAAGGGATCGAGCGAACCGACAAGAGTGCCTTCAGCTTCCAGGGTCACCCTGAAGCCAGCCCTGGCCCGAACGACGTAGCGCCACTGTTCGATCGCTTCATCAACGAGATGGCCAAGCGACGCTGATCGCTGGCCCTGATGCAGCAAAGCTTGAGGGCGGCCCCGCTACCGGCGGCCCCCTCAGGCCTTCAAAGATTGAACAAGACGGCTTGCCGACTGACCTGCGGATTTGAGTGACAAACCCATGCCAAAACGTACAGACATTAAAAGCATCCTGATTCTCGGCGCTGGCCCGATCGTGATCGGCCAGGCCTGCGAATTCGACTACTCCGGCGCCCAGGCCTGTAAAGCCCTGCGCGAAGAGGGTTACCGCGTCATCCTGGTGAACTCCAACCCGGCCACCATCATGACCGACCCGGCCATGGCGGACGCCACCTACATCGAGCCGATCAAGTGGCAGACTGTCGCCAAGATCATCGAAAAAGAGCGCCCGGATGCACTGCTGCCAACCATGGGTGGCCAGACGGCGTTGAACTGCGCCCTGGACCTTGAGCGCGAAGGCGTCCTGGAAAAATTCGGCGTCGAGATGATCGGTGCCAATGCCGACACCATCGACAAGGCCGAGGACCGCTCGCGTTTCGACAAGGCCATGAAGGCCATTGGCCTGGAATGCCCGCGCTCCGGCATCGCCCACAGTATGGAAGAAGCCAACGCGGTTCTTGAGCGTCTGGGCTTCCCATGCATCATCCGTCCGTCCTTCACCATGGGCGGCACCGGTGGTGGCATCGCTTACAACCGTGAAGAATTCGAAGAAATCTGCGCCCGTGGTCTGGACCTGTCGCCGACCAAGGAACTGCTGATCGACGAATCGTTGATTGGCTGGAAAGAATACGAAATGGAAGTTGTCCGCGATAAAAAGGACAACTGCATCATCGTCTGCTCCATCGAAAACTTCGACCCGATGGGCGTGCACACCGGTGACTCGATCACCGTGGCGCCGGCCCAGACCCTGACCGACAAGGAATACCAGATCCTGCGTAACGCCTCGTTGGCGGTACTGCGCGAGATCGGCGTGGAAACCGGTGGTTCCAACGTCCAGTTCGGTATCTGCCCGAACACTGGCCGCATGGTCGTGATCGAGATGAACCCGCGTGTATCCCGTTCCTCGGCGCTGGCTTCGAAAGCCACCGGCTTCCCGATCGCCAAGGTCGCAGCCAAGCTGGCTGTGGGCTACACCCTGGACGAGTTGTCGAACGACATCACCGGCGGCAAGACCCCGGCGTCCTTCGAGCCGTCCATCGACTACGTTGTCACCAAGCTGCCTCGCTTTGCCTTCGAGAAATTCGCCAAGGCAGACGCCCGCCTGACCACCCAGATGAAGTCGGTCGGTGAAGTCATGGCCATCGGCCGTACCTTCCAGGAATCCCTGCAGAAAGCCCTGCGCGGTCTGGAAGTGGGTGTTTGCGGTCTGGATGAAAAAGTCGACCTGAGCAACCCGGAAAGCATGAGCGTGCTCAAGCGTGAGCTGACCGTGCCGGGCGCCGAGCGTATCTGGTACGTGGCCGACGCTTTCCGCGCCGGCATGACCGTTGAAGAAATCTTCGGCATGAACATGATTGACCCTTGGTTCCTGGTGCAGATCGAAGATCTGGTCAAGGATGAGGAGAAGGTCAAGACCCTGGCACTGTCGGCCATCGACAAAGACCTGATGTTCCGCCTCAAACGCAAGGGCTTCTCCGATCAGCGTCTGGCCAAGCTGCTGGGCGTGACCGAGAAGAGCCTGCGTGCTCACCGTCACAAGCTGGAAGTCTTCCCTGTCTACAAGCGCGTCGACACCTGCGCTGCCGAGTTCGCCACCGATACTGCCTACCTCTACTCCACGTACGAGGAAGAGTGCGAAGCGGCGCCTTCGGGTCGCGACAAGATCATGATCCTGGGTGGCGGTCCTAACCGTATCGGCCAGGGCATCGAGTTCGACTACTGCTGCGTGCACGCGGCACTGGCCCTGCGCGATGACGGCTACGAGACCATCATGGTCAACTGCAACCCGGAAACCGTCTCCACCGACTACGACACCTCCGATCGCCTGTACTTCGAGCCGGTAACCCTGGAAGACGTGCTGGAAATCGTTCGCGTCGAGAAGCCAAAAGGCGTGATCGTCCAGTACGGCGGCCAGACCCCGCTGAAACTGGCGCGCGCTCTGGAATCTGCCGGCGTGCCGATCATCGGTACCAGCCCTGACGCCATCGACCGCGCCGAAGATCGTGAGCGCTTCCAGCAGATGGTCCAGCGCCTGAACCTGCGTCAGCCGCCGAACGCCACCGTGCGCAGCGAAGACGAAGCCGTGCGTGCCGCCGCGAAGATCGGCTACCCGCTGGTTGTGCGTCCATCCTATGTATTGGGCGGTCGTGCGATGGAAATCGTCTACAAGGAAGAAGAACTCAAGCGTTACCTGCGTGAAGCGGTGCAAGTGTCCAACGACAGCCCGGTGCTGCTGGATCACTTCCTCAACTGCGCCATTGAAATGGACGTGGATGCGGTCAGCGACGGCACGGACGTAGTGATCGGCGCAATCATGCAGCACATCGAGCAGGCCGGCGTTCACTCCGGTGACTCCGCGTGTTCGCTGCCGCCATACTCGCTGCCTGCGCACCTGCAGGATGAAATGCGCGAACAGGTCAAGAAAATGGCTCTGGAATTGGGCGTGGTCGGCCTGATGAACGTACAGTTGGCGCTGCAAGGCGAAGACATCTACGTCATCGAGGTCAACCCGCGTGCTTCCCGTACCGTGCCGTTCGTGTCCAAGTGCATTGGCGTGTCCCTTGCGATGATCGCGGCGCGTGTGATGGCCGGTAAAACCCTGAAAGAGCTGGGTTTCACCAAGGAAATCATTCCGAACTTCTACAGTGTGAAAGAGGCGGTGTTCCCGTTCGCCAAATTCCCTGGCGTTGACCCGATCCTCGGCCCAGAGATGAAGTCGACCGGTGAAGTGATGGGCGTGGGTGACACTTTTGGTGAGGCATTCGCCAAGGCCCAGATGGGTGCCAGCGAAGTGCTGCCGACCGGTGGTACTGCATTCATCAGTGTTCGTGACGACGACAAGCCGTTGGTTGCGGGCGTGGCTCGTGATCTCATCAGCCTGGGCTTCGAGGTGGTTGCCACTGCCGGTACCGCCAAGCTGATCGAAGCTGCCGGCCTGAAAGTGCGCCGTGTGAACAAGGTGACCGAGGGGCGTCCACATGTGGTCGACATGATCAAGAATGACGAGGTCACTCTGATCATCAATACCACCGAAGGTCGCCAGTCGATCGCCGACTCTTACTCCATTCGTCGCAATGCTTTGCAGCACAAGATTTACTGCACTACGACCATTGCTGCTGGCGAAGCAATCTGCGAGGCGCTGAAGTTCGGTCCCGAGAAGACCGTGCGTCGCTTGCAGGATCTACACGCAGGATTGAAGGCATGAGCATAACCAAGTACCCAATGACCGTTCAGGGCGCACGCGCCCTGGAAGAGGAACTGACGCATCTGAGCAAGGTTGAACGGCCTCGCCTGAGTCAGGCCATCGGTGAAGCCCGTGAGTTGGGCGACCTGAAGGAAAACGCCGAGTACCATGCCGCTCGTGAAGAGCAAGGCATGGTCGAGGCGCGGATTCGCGACATCGAAGGCCGGATGCAGAACTCTGTGGTGATCGATGTCACGACCATTCCTCACACCGGCAAGGTGATTTTTGGTACGACCGTCGAAATCGCCAACGTCGAAACGGATGAAAGCGTGACTTACCAGATCGTGGGTGAGGACGAGGCAGACATCAAGCTCGGCAAGATTTCCGTCGGTTCGCCTATTGCCCGTGCCTTGATTGCCAAGGAAGAGGGTGATGTGGTGGCGGTCAAGACGCCGAGTGGCGTCATCGAGTACGAGATTGTCGAAGTTCGCCACATCTGAACGTATGCGCCCGCTAAAGGCGGGCGCCATGCTTTGGCAGCTGACCCAGATGTTATGGGTCGGCGGCTTGTGGTTGTTGCACATTGGTCTGCTGCCGGTGCTGGGGCGAATTGGCCTGGCGCCGCTGCTGATCGATGAAATTACAGGCATGTTGAACGCGCTGATGGTGGGATTTGCCGCAGCGTGTCTGATTTTTCAGGTTTTGGTGCTGGTTCAGGCCGAGGGCCTCGCCAGCCTATGGCGGGATATTCGCGGACAGCTTTTGCTGGTGGCGATGCTTGCGTGCGCGATGTATTTCGCAGTGCGTATCGGCTGGCCGGACACTGCTCGCTGGCAGCTGTTCAGTTATCTTGTTCTGGGGTTTTCCGGGCTTTTGCTGGTATTGCAGCCGGTGCCGGGGTGGGGTGGCAGGGTGCGCCAGGCACACCCTTGACCCTTTCCATCATTTGAAGCGATGGACGTTCGACAACTGTTTGTTGACACTGAAGTTCTTGCGATAAATCAGTGCCATTTTGCCGATCACCTGAACCAGATCCGCCTTGCCGGCCTTGCACAGTTCTGCGATGGACTCCAGGCGAGATTCGCGATCCAGGATATTGAGCTTGATCTTGATCAGCTCATGATCCGCCAAGGCGCGTTCAAGCTCGGCTAGCACACCTTCAGTCAAGCCGTTATCAGCCACAATCAATACTGGTTTGAGATGGTGGCCAATGGTTTTGTACTGTTTCTTCTGCTCTTGAGTGAGCGGCATAATCTGACCCTTTCGTCTGGATTCTGTAAAATGGCGGCCATTTTACCCGAGGGTTCGTGGATCCGCCCAATTAATCACGACCCTTATCATCGAGGTGCCCAATGGCGCGTTCCAAGACAAGCCTTGGTTGGCTGAAACGACATGTTAACGATCCCTATGTGAAGCAGGCGCAGAAGGATGGCTACCGCTCGCGCGCGAGTTACAAGCTTCTGGAGGTCCAGGAGAAATACAAGCTGATCCGTCCGGGCATGAGCGTTGTCGATCTGGGGGCGGCGCCTGGTGGCTGGTCGCAGGTTACGAGCCGGTTGATTGGTGGCCAGGGGCGTCTGATCGCCTCGGATATCCTGGAAATGGACAGCATTCCGGACGTGACTTTCATCCAGGGTGACTTCACCCAGGACGAAGTGCTCGCTCGGATCCTTGAGGCGGTGGGTAATTCGCAGGTGGACCTTGTGATTTCCGATATGGCCCCCAATATGAGTGGTACACCTGCCGTGGACATGCCAAAAGCCATGTTTCTTTGCGAGCTGGCTCTTGATCTGGCGGCCCGGATACTCAAACCGGGTGGTAATTTCCTGATCAAGATCTTTCAGGGTGAAGGGTTCGATGTTTATCTGAAGGACGCTCGTCAGAAATTCGACAAGGTCCAGATGATCAAGCCGGACTCTTCCCGTGACAGCTCCCGCGAGCAATATCTGCTGGCTTGGGGCTATCGCGGCCATGGTGAGTGAAACGAGGTTTTTTTTCGGGGTGATAGGTTTTTCGTATTTCGCCTTGTGTGCATAAGCGAATATTGTGTGGAAAGTGTTTCACAAAGGGTTACAGACGGCGCCTGCCAAGTTGTAGGTAATGTAGTAAGTTAGGTCGGTGAATATCATGCGAAGCGCGCGCCAACAGCGGAGCTTGCTTCAGAGGGTAGTTAATTGAACGATATGGCAAAGAATCTGATCCTGTGGTTGATCATCGCGGCTGTCCTGGTGACGGTGATGAACAACTTCTCCAGCCCTAACGAGCCACAGACCCTCAACTATTCCGACTTCATCCAGCAGGTCAAGGATGGCAAGGTCGAGCGCGTGGCGGTTGATGGCTACGTGATTACCGGCAAGCGCAATGATGGCGATAGCTTCAAGACCATTCGTCCGGCCATCCAGGATAACGGCCTGATCGGCGACCTCGTGGATAACCACGTCGTGGTCGAAGGCAAGCAGCCTGAACAGCAGAGTATCTGGACTCAGCTCCTTGTCGCCAGTTTCCCGATCCTCGTGATCATTGCCGTATTCATGTTCTTCATGCGGCAGATGCAGGGAGGCGCAGGCGGTAAAGGCGGCCCGATGAGCTTTGGCAAGAGCAAGGCGCGCCTGCTCTCCGAGGACCAGGTAAAAACCACCTTGGCTGACGTTGCCGGTTGTGACGAGGCCAAGGAAGAAGTCGGCGAGTTGGTCGAGTTTTTGCGCGATCCGGGCAAGTTCCAGCGCCTGGGCGGTCGTATCCCTCGCGGCGTGCTGATGGTCGGCCCACCGGGTACCGGTAAGACCTTGCTCGCCAAGGCAATTGCCGGTGAAGCCAAAGTACCGTTCTTCACCATTTCCGGTTCCGATTTCGTTGAAATGTTTGTCGGTGTAGGTGCCAGCCGTGTTCGCGATATGTTCGAGCAGGCCAAGAAGCACGCGCCATGCATCATCTTCATCGACGAAATCGACGCCGTCGGTCGCCACCGTGGCGCCGGCATGGGCGGTGGTCACGACGAACGTGAGCAGACTCTCAACCAATTGCTGGTAGAGATGGACGGCTTCGAAATGAATGACGGCATCATCGTGATTGCGGCGACCAACCGTCCTGACGTACTTGACCCGGCGCTGCTGCGTCCAGGCCGCTTTGACCGCCAGGTTGTGGTCGGGCTGCCGGATATTCGTGGTCGCGAGCAGATTCTCAAGGTTCACATGCGCAAGGTGCCCATGGGGGATGATGTCGCTCCGGCTGTCATTGCTCGTGGTACACCTGGCTTTTCCGGTGCCGATCTTGCCAACCTGGTGAACGAGGCGTCGTTGTTCGCCGCTCGCGCCGGCAAGCGAATCGTCGAAATGAAAGAATTCGAACTGGCCAAAGACAAGATCATGATGGGTGCCGAGCGCAAAACCATGGTCATGTCCGAAAAGGAAAAGCAGAACACGGCCTACCACGAAGCAGGTCACGCTATCGTCGGGCGTGTCGTGCCTGAGCATGATCCGGTGTACAAGGTGTCGATCATCCCGCGCGGTCGAGCGCTGGGTGTCACCATGTTCCTGCCGGAAGAGGACCGCTACAGCCTGTCCAAGCGTGCATTGATCAGTCAGATCTGCTCGCTGTACGGTGGTCGTATTGCTGAAGAGATGACCCTGGGCTTCGATGGTGTCACCACCGGTGCATCCAACGACATCATGCGTGCCAGCCAGATCGCACGGAATATGGTGACCAAGTGGGGGCTTTCGGAGAAGCTCGGTCCGCTGATGTACGCCGAAGAAGAGGGTGAAGTGTTCCTGGGGCGTGGCGGTGGTGGCCAGAATGCAAGCTTCTCCGGTGAGACGGCCAAATTGATCGACTCCGAAGTTCGCAGCATCATTGATCAATGCTACGGCACAGCGAAGCAAATTCTCACGGATAACCGTGACAAGCTCGACGCCATGGCAGATGCCCTGATGAAGTACGAGACGATCGATGCCGAGCAGATTGACGACATCATGGCGGGGCGCGTTCCTCGCGAGCCTCGCGACTGGTCGGGTGGTACCGGGACTTCCGGAACGCCTCCAGCTGTACAGGACGAGCGTCCGCAAACACCTATCGGCGGTCCGGCTGCTGACGTTTAAGGTTTGAAATGACTTCTGTTCAGTCCTCGACCCGGTTGCCTTGCGGCGGCCGGGTTCTTGATTTGGCCCAGACGCATGTCATGGGCATTCTCAACATCACTCCCGATTCTTTTTCCGATGGCGGCCGATACAGTCAGCTCGATGCGGCATTGCGGCACGCCGAAGGCATGGTGGCGGCGGGCGCAACACTGATTGATGTCGGTGGAGAGTCGACGCGGCCAGGTGCAAGGGCGGTTTCGCCGCTGGAAGAGCTTGAGCGCGTCGCGCCGATTGTCGAGCGGATTCATCGCGAACTGGATGTGATCATCTCTGTAGACACTTCCACGCCGGCCGTGATGCGCGAAACCGCGCGACTGGGAGCCGGGTTGATCAATGATGTGCGTTCATTGCGCCGCGATGGCGCGCTGGATGCTGCGGCGGCCACGGGGTTACCGGTCTGTCTGATGCATATGCTCGGTGAGCCGGGCGACATGCAGGATAATCCGCAGTACCAGGACGTTACGAAGGAAGTGAGTGAGTTTCTTGTCGAGCGGATGGAGCAATGCGCAGCGGCGGGAATTGCAGCGCAGCGGATCATTCTCGATCCGGGTTTTGGCTTCGCGAAAACACTGCAGCACAATCTAAGCTTGTTCAAGCATATGGATGCCTTGCATGCCCTTGGCCGCCCCTTGCTGGTCGGGGTTTCGCGCAAGAGCATGATAGGGCTGGCGTTGGGTCGCCCGGTAAATGAGCGCCTGTACGGCGGGCTGGCCCTCGCGGCGCTGGCTTCGCACAAAGGGGCTCGTATCTTGCGCGTCCATGATGTTGCCGAAACGGTCGATGTGGTGAGAATGATCGCCGCTGTGGAATCAGCCGAATAAGAATGATGGAGTACTTATGACTAAGAAATATTTTGGCACCGACGGTATTCGTGGTCGGGTCGGCGAGTATCCGATTACTCCTGATTTCATGCTCAAGCTTGGCTGGGCGGCCGGTATGGCTTTCCGCAAAATGGGTGCTTGCAAGGTGCTCGTCGGCAAGGATACGAGGATTTCCGGGTACATGTTCGAGTCGGCGCTGGAGGCCGGACTCACTTCCGCGGGTGCCGATGTCATGCTCCTGGGGCCGATGCCAACTCCGGCAATCGCCTACCTGACGCGAACCTTTCACGCTGAAGCCGGTATCGTGATCAGCGCCTCGCACAACCCTCATGATGATAACGGCATCAAGTTCTTTTCCGGCAAGGGCACCAAGCTTCCGGATGAGCTGGAGCACATGATCGAAGAGTTGCTCGACACCCCGATGACCGTGGTTGAGTCGAGCAAGATCGGCAAGGTGTCACGAATCAATGATGCCTCCGGTCGTTACATCGAGTTCTGCAAGAGCAGCGTACCGACCGGTACCAGCTTTGCCGGGCTGAAGATCGTTATCGACTGCGCTCACGGTGCGACATACAAGGTGGCGCCGAGCGTTTTTCGTGAGCTGGGGGCTGATGTTGTCGTCCTGTCCGCGCAGCCGAATGGCCTGAATATCAACGATAATTGCGGTTCGACGCACATGGGGCAGCTGCAGGCTGCCGTTCTGGTCGAGCACGCTGACCTGGGTATCGCGTTTGACGGTGATGGCGATCGCGTTCTGATGGTCGATCACACCGGCGCCATCGTCGATGGTGACGATCTGTTGTTCATCATCGCCCGGGACCTGCATGAGCGGGGCATGCTGCAGGGCGGCGTGGTCGGCACGCTGATGAGCAACCTGGGGCTGGAGCTTGCCCTGGCAGACCTTGCTATTCCTTTTGTCCGCGCCAATGTTGGCGACCGTTATGTCATCGCCGACCTGCTGGAGCGCAACTGGCTGGTGGGTGGTGAAAACTCGGGTCATATCGTGTGCTTCAACCACACCACAACCGGTGATGCGATCATCGCGGCACTGCAAGTGCTGATGGCATTGAGTGCCCGTTCTGAAAGTCTGGCGCAGGCTCGCCAGGCATTGCGCAAATGCCCTCAGGTATTGATCAACGTTCGCTTCGGTGGCGGTGCAAACCCCATCGATCATCCGTCGGTCAAGGAAGCCAGTGAGCGTGTCACCAAGGCGATGGCGGGGCGCGGGCGTGTGCTGTTGCGCAAATCAGGAACGGAGCCGCTGGTGCGCGTTATGGTCGAAGGCGAAGACGAAACACTGGTTCGTGGTTACGCTGAAGAGCTCGCAAAACTGGTAACTGAAGTTTCTGCCTGATTACAGCTTGCCAGTCATGATTGTGTTGGGTAACATCTGCGCCCACTTTGACCGACGAGGTAAAGCATGCGTCGCCCTATGGTAGCTGGTAACTGGAAGATGCACGGTACCCGCGCCAGCGTCGCTGAGCTGATCAATGGCCTGAGCCAATTGGCCTTGCCGAGCGGTGTTGATGTAGCGGTATTCCCACCTTGCTTGCATATCAATCAAGTGATTGATGGTTTGAAAGGAAAGTCGATTTCGGTTGGCGCGCAGAATTCTGCTGTGGAATCCATGCAAGGTGCATTGACCGGTGAAATTGCGCCGAGTCAGTTAGTGGATGCAGGTTGTTCCCTGGTGCTTGTCGGGCACTCCGAACGCCGCCTGATATTGGGTGAGCAGGACGGTGTGTTGAATCGCAAGTTCGCAGCGGCTCAGGCATGTGGCTTGATTCCGGTGTTGTGTGTAGGGGAAACCCTGGAGCAACGTGAAGCTGGAAAAACTCTTGAGGTTGTCTCGCGTCAGCTGGGCAGTATCATTGAGGAGCTGGGTGTCGGTGCTTTTGCAAGGGCGGTTATCGCTTACGAGCCGGTCTGGGCCATTGGTACCGGGCTGACTGCTTCGCCGCAACAGGCTCAGGATGTGCATGCGGCCATCCGGGCGCAGTTGGCGGCAGAGAGTTCCGAGGTTGCACAGGGTGTGCGGCTTCTATACGGCGGCAGCGTCAAGGCGGCCAATGCGGTCGAACTGTTCGGCATGCCGGATATCGATGGGGGTCTCATTGGCGGGGCTTCCCTGAATGCAGATGAGTTCGGTGCGATTTGTCGCGCCGCGGGAAACTCTCCCACCAAGACAGGAGCAATCAACTGGAATAACGAGTAACTGAGAACCAGGTATCC
>NZ_JBNNVQ010000142.1:0-11884 GCF_050280625.1 Pseudomonas sp. NPDC089569 | reverse complement strand
ATCGAGCATGCGGTTGGAGAAGCCCCACTCGTTGTCGTACCAGGCCAGCACCTTGAGCAGCTTGCCGCTGGTCTTGGTGTGGTTGGCATCGAAGAATGCGCGAGCTGGCCAAGCTGCCGGTGCCGAAGGAAGTCTGCGACGCCTACGGCGGTATCTCGCTGGAATTCGGTCGTGAGTACATCATTCCGAAGCCAATGGATGCCCGTCTGATCACCGTGATCTCCGATGCCGTGGCCAAGGCTGCCATCGAGACCGGCGTGGCGACCCTGCCGTATCCGAAGAACTACCCGCTCAAGAGCGTGGATGACGTGTTCAACGGCTAAGTCGTTGTAGCGCTTCAACAAGAAGCCCCGGCTCTGGCGAGTCGGGGCTTTTTGTTGTCTGGGGTTTTGTGTAGGCGGTGAGTGCCCCTTCGCGGGCAAGCCTCGCTCCTGCAGGTCAGGTGATCTTCTGTAGGAGCGAGGCTTGCCCGCGAAGACGGCGTACACGAATGCTAAAAAGCCCCGCCTTCCAAAGAAGCGCGGGGCTTTTTGCGTTATTACATCATGCAATCAGAACAGATCGATCGGCGCCGCTTCATCTGCCGGCAGCGGGCTGCCCGGCGCGGTGCCGTTGCCCAGCTCGTTGACTGACGGTGGCGTGTCTTCGGCCTTGAACAGTTCGAAGTAGGCGCCTGGCGTTGCAGGAGAGGCCGCGCGGCCGCTGACCGGATCGATGCGCAGGCTCAGGATGCCTTCAGGCTCCGCTTGCGTGTGAGGCGGCAAGCCCTTGAGAGCGGCGCTCATGTAGTTCATCCAGATCGGCAGCGCGACAGTGCCGCCGAACTCCTTGCGGCCGAGGCTTTCAGGCTGGTCGAAACCGGTCCAGACCGTGGTCACGTAATCGGCGTTGTAGCCGGAGAACCAGGCATCCTTGGATTCGTTGGTCGTCCCCGTCTTGCCTGCAATGTCCGGGCGGCCCATGGCCAGGGCGCGACGGCCGGTGCCCAGCTTGATCACGTCCTCAAGCATGCTGTTGAGGATGAACGTGGTGCGACCGTCGACAATGCGTTCAGCCACAGCAGGCGCCTGGGGCGCCGGCTGGCTCGCCTGCGTTTCGCTTGAAGTGGTGTTGACCGTGAAGGCCTGGGCGGCTGGCGCAGCGATGCCGTCGCTGGCAGCGCCGCCTTTCGGAACGCTTGGCGGGTTGGCGACGAACAGCGTATCGCCATTGCGGCTTTCGATCTTGTCGATGATGTACGGGGTGATCTTGTAGCCGCCGTTGGCGAAGGTACTCCAGCCCGTGGCGATTTCCATTGGTGTCAGGGTTGCGGTGCCCAGCGCCAGCGAAAGGTTGGGCGGCAAGTCCTGTTTGTTGAAACCGAATCGCGTGATGTAGTCGATGGTCTTGCCAACGCCCATCGCTTGCAGCAGGCGGATCGACACCAGGTTGCGCGACTTGTACAGCGCTTCGCGCAGGCGGATCGGCCCGAGGAAGGTGTTGGTATCGTTTTTCGGGCGCCAGACCTTGTCCAGATACTCATCGACAAACACGATCGGTGCGTCGTTCACCAGACTGGCAGCGGTGTAGCCGTTATCCAGCGCGGCGCTGTAGACGAATGGCTTGAAGCTCGAGCCCGGCTGGCGCTTGGCCTGCAAGGCGCGGTTGTAGTTGCTCTGTTCGAAGGCAAAACCACCGACCAGCGAGCGGACAGCGCCGTTCTGCGGGTCAAGGGACACCAGCGCGCCTTGAGCCTGCGGGATCTGGCTGAACTTCAGCGAGTTATCAGGCTGGCGCTGCACCCGAATCAGGTCGCCGACCTGGGCGACATCCGACGGCTGTCGCGGATTGGCCCCCATGCTGTTGGTGTTCAGGAATGGACGGGCCCATTTCATGCTGTCCCAGCCGACATGCTCATTGCCGGTGCGGGTCAGTACCTGCAGGCCGTTTTTGTCGACCTGGGTGACAATGGCCGGCTCAAGGCTGCTGATGGTGCGTTGCCGAGTCAGTTCAGTCGCCCACGCTTCGCGCGTCTTGCCTGGCAGGCGCGACTCGGGACCGCGATAGCCGTGACGCTGGTCGTAGGTCATCAGGCCTTCGTGAATGGCGGTGTTTGCCATTTCCTGCAGATTGCTCGGCACGGTGGTGGTCACGCGGAAACCTTCGGTATACGCGTCACTGCCGTAGCGCCCGACCATTTCGGCACGAGCCATTTCAGCGATGTAAGGCGCGTTCACTTCCGGGGTCGGTACGTGATAGCTGGCGTTCAGCGGCTCGTTGATGGCGGCGGTGTAGTCCGATTCGCTGATTTTGCCCAGCTTGTACATGCGCCCCAGGATCCAGTCGCGGCGTTCCTTGCTGCGTGCCGGGTTGGCCAGCGGGTTGAAGCGCGAAGGCGCCTTGGGCAGGCCGGCGATCATCGCCATCTGCGCCAGGCTGACGTCACGAATCGACTTGCCGTAGTAGACCTGCGCCGCCGCCTCGATACCGTAGGCGCGGTTGCCCAGGTAGATCTTGTTGACGTACAGCTCGAGGATTTCGTCCTTGGTCAGTTGGCGTTCGATCTGCAGAGCCAGAAGGATTTCAGTGGTTTTGCGCGAGAAGCTGCGCTCGCTGGTCAGGAAGAAGTTCTTCGCCACCTGCATGGTGATGGTGCTGCCGCCGGACTGAATGTGCCCGCTTTTGACCAGTTGAGTGGCGGCACGCATCAGGCTGCTGGGATCGACCCCGTAGTGGTTGGCGAAGTTGTCGTCTTCAGCACTTAGTAACGCATTAATGAAATTGGGGGGAATGTCTGCGAAACGGATCGGAGTGCGGCGCATTTCGCCGAATTCTGCGATCAACTTGTTATCGCTGCTGTAGACCCGCAAAGGGATCTGCAACTGGATGCTTCTCAGCGCCTCCACGGAGGGTAGTCCGGGGCTAAGGTAGAGAAACGCCCCGCTGAGACCCAAAAGCAGTCCGCAGAAAACCGCGACGATGGACCAACCGAAAAATTTCAGCAGACGAATCAAGGCTTTTGGATATCCAGAGCAAAGAATGAATGAGGCATCAGGGTTCAGGCTAAAGGCGAATGACCCGCGCTTGAGAAAAAGCGGAAAAAAACGCTGGGCATTATAAGCATTTTTCCGTTGCAGGCGTCATTGGCGGCTGCTGTCAAGACGGGCGGAAGGAACGCAAAACACATTACAGAGTCCGTAAGTCACGGAAAGACATAGGGAATTGCAAGTGCCAGGACTCTTCAATAAAAAAGCCAAGACGCTTTTGGGGGTCGATATCGGCTCCACTTCGGTAAAGCTCGTTGAGCTGAGTCGCCAGGGTGACCGCTATCGGGTCGAAGCCTATGCCATCGAGCCTCTGCCCGCCGGTTCGTTCATCGAAAAAAACATCGCAGAGCCCGAAGCTGTGGGCCAGGCGCTCTGTCGTGGGCTGGCCAGGGCCAGAACCAGCCTCAGGAACGTTGCCGTCGCTGTATCCGGCTCGGCGGTGATCACCAAGCGCATCGAGATGGATGCCGGCCTTGGCGATGACGAGATGGAAAGCCTGATCAGGATCGAGGCCGACCAGTACATACCCTATCCATTGGATGAGGTCGCCATCGATTTCGAAGTTCAGGGGCCCTCGACGCGGAGTCCTGAGCGGGTCAATGTGCTGCTCGCGGCGTGTCGCAGGGAAAACATTGAAGTCCGTGAGGCTGTCCTGGCGCTGGCCGGCCTGACGGCACGAGTGGTGGATGTGGAGGCATACGCCCTGGAGCGCTCCCTTGGCCTGCTGGCTGATCCTTTGACTGCTTCCCGGGGCGCGCTGGTGGCGGTGGTCGACATCGGCGCGACCATGACCACCCTGAGTGTGTTGCTCGGTGATCACATCATCTATACCCGCGAGCAGCTGTTCGGTGGTCGTCAACTGACCGAAGAAATTCAGCGTCGTTATGGGCTGACTGTCGCGCAGGCGGAACTGGCGAAGAAACAGGGTGGCCTGCCTGAGGGTTACGACCGTGAAGTGATGCAGCCGTTTTGCGAAGCCTTGGTACAGCAGGTCTCGCGTTCGCTGCAGCTGTTCTTTTCTTCCGGCCGGTACTCCTCGGTCGATCATCTGTTGCTGGCCGGCGGCACCGCGTCGGTCCCTGGGCTGGATCGACTGATAGAGCAGCAATTGGGCACGCCGACGAAGGTGGCCAACCCTTTTATCCATATGACGCCTGGCAGCAAGGTCAAGGCCTCGGCACTGGCCAGCGACGCACCGGCCCTGTTGATCGCTTGCGGTCTGGCGCTCAGGAGTTTCGACTGATGGCGCGGATCAATCTTCTACCCTGGCGAGAAGCGTTGCGTGAAAAGCGTCGCAAGCGCTTTTTGTTGATTCTGCTCGGCGTGTTGGCAGGAGCGACTGGCGCGGTATGGGTTGTCAATCAAGTGATCAGCAGCGCTATTGAACGGCAGGTTGCGCGCAACGATTACCTGGGCAAGCAGATCGTCGTGATCGATGAGCGGATCAGGCAGATCAGTGATCTCAAGGCTCGTCGCCAGGAACTGGTCGAGCGAATGCA
Organism: Pseudomonas sp. NPDC089569; assembly: GCF_050280625.1. NCBI lineage: Bacteria > Pseudomonadati > Pseudomonadota > Gammaproteobacteria > Pseudomonadales > Pseudomonadaceae > Pseudomonas > Pseudomonas sp. NPDC089569. Next base: position 7,359 of record NZ_JBNNVQ010000142.1, on the reverse strand, counting down.
TATCATCCAGGACCTGCAAGGTAACCGGCCGGTCAGCGGGCGAATTTTTGATCAGCTGGTGCGGACCCTGCCTGATGGCGTGTACTTCACCGAAGTGAAAATGGCCGACAGGACGCTGTTTATTACCGGGGTGGCAGAGTCCAACAATCGTGTTTCCGAACTGATGCGCAATCTCGATGCATCGGACTGGTTCGATGCGCCCAGCCTGACAGAAGTCAAGGCAAGCACAGGCGGCCAACCGGATCAGGCCAACGTCTTTCGATTGACCCTTCGCCAGACGCAACCCTCTGTCGTGGAGGATGGGCGATGAAGCCGTTCAATGGGTTCGAAGGTTTGCGCAAGATCGATATCAACGATCTGGACACAAGCAACATGGGTTCCTGGCCGCCCGCGATCAAGGTTCTGTCGGGTGTGCTGGTCATGTTCCTGGTGCTGGCGCTCGGCTACAGCTTTTCCACGAGTGACCTTCAGGGCCAGCTCGAAACCAAGCGCGAAGAGGAGTCTGCCCTCAAGCAACAGTTCGCCACCAAGGCCGGCATGGCAGCGAACCTTGCGTTGTACACCCAACAGATGAAGGAAATGGAGAGTACCTTCGACGTGTTGCTGCGGCAGCTACCCAGCGACACTGAAGTCCCTGGCCTGCTTGAAGACATCACGCGTATCGGCCTGGGCAGCGGCCTTGAGTTCGAAGAAATCAAGCTCCTGCCGGAAGTCGCCCAGCCTTTCTACATCGAGCTGCCGATCCAGATCACCGTCACGGGGGCTTACCACGACCTCGCCACGTTCGTCAGCGGCGTGGCCGGGCTGCCGCGCATCGTCACCCTGCATGATTTCGATCTGGTGCCCGTCAATCCCGAAGGTGGGCCGAAATTGCGCATGAACCTTTTGGCCAGGACCTATCGCTACAACGACAAGGAGCAGCAACCATGAGCCTGCTTCGTGTCTCTTTCCTTGGCCTTGCGCTGGCTGTCCTTGCCGGCTGCAACAGTGGCGATGACTTCAGCGACCTGGATGCCTACCTGAACGAAATGCGCCTGCGGGCACCAGGGCGGATTGAACCAACGCCGACATTTGTGTCTTACCCGACATTCACTTACAGCGCAGCCAACCTGCGCAGTCCGTTTTCCCGGCAAGTCCGGGTCGATCTGGCCGGGGCCGGGCACGGCGCGCGCAATGTCAAACCTGACCGGAGTCGGACCAAACAGTACCTCGAGGGTTTCAACATCGAGCAGTTTGAAATGGTCGGCACGATCTCCAATGCATCGGGTTCCTTTGCGTTGCTGCGCGGTGCGGGAGGCGTGCATCGGCTGAAGGTTGGAGATTATCTGGGGCGCAATGACGGGCGGATCGTCGCCATCAGCCCCTCGCAAGTCGATGTGGTCGAAATCGTTCCCGATGGCGAAGGCGCCTGGCTGGAAAGGCCGCGCACCCTACCGCTGAAAGAACACTCATAGTGGAACCGGAAAAATGAACAGGATTTTCTACACCCTCGGAATGTCGCTATGGATAGCGCTGCTTTCGCCGATGGTACAAGCGGCCAATCTCAAGGCGCTGGATGTCGCTGCACTGCCAGGGGATCGCGTCGAATTGAAACTGGCGTTCGACGAACAACCGCCGACGCCCCGTGGTTACACGACGGAGTCTCCGGCCCGGATCGCGCTCGATTTGCCTGGCGTCGTCAATCAACTGACGAGCAAGACCCGCGATCTGGGTAATGGCAACGCCCGCAGTGCGACAGTGGTCGAGGTCAAGGATCGCACGCGGCTGATCATCAATCTGATGCGGCTGACGCCCTACAGCACGCGAGTCGAAGGTAACAACCTGATTGTGGTGGTGGGACAGGGCGCCAGAGCCACCGCTTCCGGACTGCCAGCCGCCGTTGCGGCCCCGGTGCGCGCGCCGGCGTCATCGGCGAATGCCATTCGCGCCGTGGATTTTCAACGCGGCGCCGAGGGTGAGGGCAACGTGGTGATCGACCTGTCGGATCCCGCGATGGTGCCGGACATTCAGGAGCGTGAAGGCAAGATTTTTCTCGAATTCGCCAGAACCCGGTTGCCGGAGCCGTTGCGCGTGCGTCTGGACGTCAAGGATTTCGCCACGCCGGTGCAATTCGTCAACGCCAGTGTCACCGGTGACCGGGCCATTATCGCGATCGAGCCCGGAGGCGCCTTCGACTACTCGACCTATCAGACCAACAGCAAGCTGACGGTCAGCGTCCGACCGGCCACTGTCGATGACCTGCGCAAACCCAATGTCGAGCGCTCCACCTATAACGGTGAGAAGCTCTCGCTGAATTTCCAGGACATCGATGTGCGCTCGGTGCTGCAATTGATCGCCGATTTCACCAATCTCAATCTGGTGGCCAGCGATACGGTACAGGGCGGTATCACATTGCGTCTGCAGAATGTGCCATGGGATCAGGCGCTGGATCTGGTGTTGAAAACCAAGGGGCTGGACAAACGCAAGATGGGTAACGTCCTGCTTGTGGCGCCGGCCGATGAAATCGCTGCCAGGGAGCGTCAGGAGCTTGAGTCGCAGAAACAGATCGCCGAACTGGCACCCTTGCGTCGGGAGCTGTTGCAGGTCAATTACGCCAAAGCGGCGGATATCGCGAAATTGTTCCAGTCGGTGACCAGTGCCGAGGCGAAAATCGACGAACGGGGTTCGATCACCGTCGATGAACGCACCAACAACATCATTGCCTACCAGACCCAGGACCGCCTCGACGAGTTGCGGCGAATCGTGGCGCAACTGGACATACCCGTGCGTCAGGTGATGATAGAGGCGCGAATCGTCGAAGCCAACGTCGATTACGACAAGAGTCTGGGCGTGCGCTGGGGTGGCTCGATCCAGAACAGGGGTAACTGGAATGCATCCGGCGTCAGCAATGGCGTCAACGCGTCGTCAACCATCGGCACACCCGGAAGTACCAGTACCAATGCGCCGTTCGTCGACATGGGGGCGGCGGCCAACACATCCGGGATCGGCATCGCGTTCATCACCGATAACGTCCTGCTTGACCTGGAGCTGACCGCCATGGAAAAAACCGGCAACGGCGAAGTGGTCTCGCAACCCAAGGTGGTCACGTCCGACAAGGAGACCGCCAAAATCCTCAAGGGCACCGAGATTCCCTATCAGGAAGCCAGCTCCAGCGGCGCTACCTCGGTGTCTTTCAAGGAGGCTTCGCTCTCGCTGGAGGTGACGCCGCAGATCACGCCGGATAACCGGATCATCATGGAGGTCAAGGTCACCAAGGACGAGCCGGACTACCTGAACAAGGTGCAGGATGTGCCGCCCATCAAGAAAAACGAGGTCAATGCCAAGGTCCTGGTCAATGATGGCGAGACCATCGTCATTGGCGGCGTTTTCTCAAATACTCAGAGCAAGGTTGTAGATAAGGTGCCATTTCTTGGCGATGTGCCGTATCTTGGCCGACTTTTCCGGCGTGACGTGGTTTCGGAGAAAAAATCCGAGCTGTTGGTGTTTCTCACTCCGCGTATCATGAATAATCAGGCGATTGCTGTGAGTCATTGATTCTGTGCGAAATTTGATTCTTGTAGGACCGATGGGCGCTGGAAAAAGCACCATCGGCCGATTGCTGGCCAAAGAGCTGCGCTTGCCATTCAAAGATTCCGATAAGGAAATTGAATTACGCACCGGCGCCAATATCCCGTGGATCTTCGACAAGGAAGGCGAACCGGGCTTTCGGGATCGCGAGCAAGCGATGATTGCCGAGCTGTGCGATTACGACGGCGTGGTGCTGGCGACCGGCGGCGGTGCCGTCATGCGCGAGGCCAATCGTCGGGCGCTGCACGCCGGTGGGCGGGTGGTCTACCTGCATGCCTCCGTCGAGCAGCAGGTCGGTCGTACTGCGCGAGACCGCAACCGGCCATTGTTGCGCACCGCCGACCCGGCCAAGACCCTTCGGGATCTGCTGGCGATCCGCGATCCGCTCTATCGGGAAATCGCCGATCTGGTGGTGGAGACCGATGAGCGGCCGCCGCGAATGGTCGTGCTCGATATTCTGGAACGCTTGCAGCAGCTGCCTCCCCGTTAATGCGCGGCGCGAAATGCGCTATCCTCGGCGTCCGCCACGACCGCTCTCGGTTGTGGCGAGCGGCTACCGAACGGCGTCACACCCGATGACGCCGTGGACATTCGTTAACTCAAGGCAGGATGCCTGATTCCATCTTCACTGTGGGGACACATGCAGACACTCAAGGTCGATCTAGGCGAGCGCAGCTACCCGATTCATATTGGCGAAGGTTTGTTGGATCAGCCCGAACTGCTGGCTCCGCATATTCGCGGGCGGCAAGTGGCGATCATCTCCAACGAAACCGTTGCGCCGCTCTATCTTGAACGTCTGACCCGCAGCCTTGCGCAATTTTCGGTCATTTCCGTGGTGCTTCCCGACGGGGAAGCCTTCAAGACCTGGGAAACCCTGCAACTGATTTTCGATGGCCTGCTCACTGCACGGCATGACCGCCGCACGACGGTCATCGCCCTGGGCGGCGGCGTTATCGGCGATATGGCCGGTTTTGCTGCCGCCTGTTACCAGCGCGGCGTCGATTTCATTCAGGTTCCGACCACGCTGCTGTCGCAAGTCGACTCTTCAGTCGGTGGAAAAACCGGCATCAACCACCCGCTGGGCAAGAACATGGTCGGTGCGTTCTATCAGCCGAACGTCGTGCTGATCGATACCGCCTCCCTCAAGACGCTTCCGGCTCGCGAACTGTCCGCCGGACTGGCTGAAGTCATCAAGTACGGGCTGATCTGCGACGAGCCGTTCCTGACCTGGCTCGAAGACAACGTCGATCGCCTGCGCAACCTGGATCAGCAAGCCCTGACTTACGCCATTGAGCGCTCCTGTGCGGCCAAGGCGGCTGTCGTCGGGGCCGATGAGAAAGAAACGGGTGTACGTGCCACGCTCAACCTGGGGCACACCTTTGGCCATGCCATTGAAACCCACATGGGGTACGGCGTCTGGTTGCATGGCGAAGCGGTCGCTGCCGGTACCGTCATGGCATTGGAGATGTCCGCACGCCTGGGCTGGATCAGCGAACAGGACCGCGATCGCGGCATTCGCCTGTTCCAGCGCGCCGGTCTGCCGGTGATCCCGCCGGAAGAGATGACCGAAGCCGATTTTCTCGAACATATGGCAGTTGATAAAAAAGTGATCGATGGTCGTCTGCGCCTGGTGCTGCTGCGCCGCATGGGCGAGGCAGTGGTGACCGACGATTATCCGAAAGAGGTTTTACAGGCCACGCTGGGAGCGGATTACCGCGCCCTGGCTCAGCTTAAAGGTTAATAAGATCGCAATGACTAGTTTGCATGCCGACGAGGCATTCCTCGGCCATTACCAGTTGAGTCACGACCCTTTCGCTCCACGGGTGCCTGGCTTCAAGTTTTTCCCGGCCCAGCGCAAACCGGTGCTTGGGCAATTGCATCACCTGGCACGTTACAGCCAGTTGCTGCTGGTGGTCACCGGCCCGCAAGGCAGTGGCAAGACTTTGTTGCGCCAGGCCCTGGTTGCCAGTACCAACAAACAATCCGTGCAGAGCGTGGTGGTGTCCGCCCGAGGTGCAGGCGATGCAGCCGGCATACTGCGCCAGATTGCCCAGGCCCTGGACGTCGCCCAGGCTGAAGTCGATGCGATTTTGAAGCAGGTGGTGCAACTGGCGCTGACCGGGCAGGAAGTCTATCTGCTGGTCGATGATGCCGAGCAGCTTGATGAGTCCGCGCTCGAGGCCTTGATGGCGTTGGGTGCCGGCGCACCGGAAGGTCGTCCGCATGTGTTCCTGTTCGGTGAATCGGCGCTGATCGCTCAGCTCGAAGCCTTGCATCTTGAGGAAGAACGCTTCCACGTCATTGAACTGCAGCCTTACACCGAAGAAGAAACCCGCGAATATCTGGAGCAGCGCCTTGAAGGGGCTGGTCGGGGTATCGAACTTTTCACTGCGGATCAGATCTCTGATATTCAACAAAGCTCCGAGGGTTGGCCTGGCAATATCAACCAGGTTGCCCGCGATGCGATGATCGAAGCCATGATTGCCAGCCGCACAGCGGTCAAGCGTCCAAGTATGGGGTTCAATATGCCGAAGAAACACGTATTGGCGATTTCCGCCGTCGTTGTGGTCGCGGTGGCCGCGGCCTGGTTGATGCCGGGTCGCAGCAAGGCACCGACCGCGGGTGCGCCAGCGAACGAACAGGCGCAACTGCCGCTCGGCCAGGGAGCGTCACAGTCAGGCAATGGCGGTGCTCCGTCCGTCGAATTTGCCGGCAACACTCAGCCGATGCCATTGCCGTTGGTCGGTAATTCTCAACCGGTCATGCGTGGCCCGCTCGCCGAAGCCGCGGGTGGCATCACCGAGGGCGACGATGGGGTGCCGGTGGAAGGTTCCAGCGCTACTCCCCCGACCGTGACCACCATCGCGCCACCAGCGGGCGTTCCAGCCGGCCCTGCACCTGTGCCTGCGGCCAAGCCGACACCGGCGCCGACCCAGGTCGCAACCGCCAAGCCTGCGCCGGTTCCTGCGCCTGCTCCTGCCGCCAAACCGGCCCCTGCGCCAGCCAAACCGGCTGTTGCCGCCGCCAAGCCAGCCGAGAAACCTGTCGAGAAGCCGGCCGCACCGGCCAAGGCTGCCGCCGGTGGTACCTGGTACGCAGGCCAGGCGCCTGGCAACTACGTGGTGCAAATCCTGGGCACCAGCTCTGAAGCGACTGCGCAAAACTTCGTCAAGGAACAGGGCGGCGAGTACCGCTACTTCAAGAAAGTCCTCAACGGCAAACCGCTTTACGTCATCACCTATGGCAACTTCGCAAGCCGCGATGCAGCCGTATCCGCCATCAAGGCCTTGCCAGCGAAGGTTCAGGCTGGTAAACCTTGGCCTCGCACTGTCGCCAGCGTCCAACAGGAACTGGCAACAACTCGCTGAAGATTCGGCGGCCTTACCCAGGCCGCCTCTCCAAGCACCTCAAAAATCTCTACGAGTGCGCGCCGTCCCCCCGGGATCGCGTGCCTTGTGGTGTCTGCGTCACAGTAGTCTTTGAGTCGTTGCGGTCAGAATTAAAAAAGTTTTGACTAGCACAGCAGATCGCTTTAAACCTTTCACTTATGCGACATAAATTTGCGGCAATTCGTCGTCAAATTTGTGAGCCCAAGTGTCGGTGTGTACAATGACCTCCCTTTTGCCCCCGCAAAGCCGGCGTACGTTCGGCGCGGATGGCAAGTGGTTGAATTGAAAAGAAATTTGCCTCGTACAGAGGCAGCCTGGTGAGAAAGTGTCTATGAAAGCAGGTCTGTACCAACCAGATGAATTCAAGGATAACTGCGGCTTCGGCCTGATTGCCCATATGCAG
>NZ_JBNNVQ010000141.1:0-12436 GCF_050280625.1 Pseudomonas sp. NPDC089569 | reverse complement strand
ATCGGCATCCGGCTCCCGGACGGCCGCGAAACGTCCTACCGCTACGACGCCTTCGGCCGACGCATCGCCAAGACCGTCGACGGCCACACCACCACCTTCTTCTGGCAAGGCGACCAGCTCGTTGCCGAAAGCAGCCCCGGCCACCACCGCAGCTACGTCTATGAACCCGACAGCTTCCGCCCGCTGGCCCTGCTCGACGGCCACGGCCCGCAACAGGTGCGCGCCTTCCACTACCAGCTCGACCACCTCGGCACCCCGCAGGAACTCACCAGCCACGAGGGCGAGATCGTCTGGTCGGCGCGCTACGACGCCTACGGCAAGCTCAGCCAGCTGAGCCACGGCAGCAACGAAGTACCGGAACAACCGCTGCGCTTCCAGGGCCAGTACTTCGACGCCGAAAGCGGCCTGCACTACAACCGCCACCGCTATTACCAGCCGGACAGCGGGCGCTATTTGACGCCGGACCCGCTGAAGCTGGCCGGTGGGTTGAATGCCTACCGCTATACGCCGAACCCGACGGGGTGGGTGGATCCGTTGGGGTTGAGCGGAAATTGTCCGGGGGCGAACAGGCCGGGTTGTGCGGCGCCGGATGGGGTGGGTGGGGCTAGGGTTGATGAGGGGGAGCCGCAGCTACCGAACATTTCGGCGCAGCAACGGCGCGAGAGGATTGATGAACTAGCGGAGGAGAATGCCTACCGGCGCTTGGTTGAGATTGAGCGAGCTACCCCAGGGGGACATTTTTTAGAAAAACATGGGGCGCAGACTACTTTGCAATCCCAACTTGAGAGGGTGACATCAGCAAAAAATCCAACAACGGGAGTAGTTGAGACGTACGGCAATGGAAAAAAGAAAGGCCAACCCAAGATACCCACAGCGGCGACTCATTTTTTTAGTCACAGGGATCAGCTTAATGCAATACATAGAGCGCAATTGATCTTTAGATATACCGATTTGGAAACGTCGCGCCTAGCTTTCGATATGGGGAAGAGAGTTGGTGAAGGTTACAAACGAGGAAGCTTTGAGTATGGTCAGCAAACCAAGGCCATCGTTATACTGGATAATTCCGGTCGACCTAAAACTGCATATGCGGAGTTTGATTAATGAAAGAATTATACAATATTGAAAGTATACGTGGACTGCTATTTGTGTTTGATATCGAAAATGCAGATGATGAGCAGAGAGAAGCACTAATAGCATCTAAGGATGTGAACGATGAGAAAGAGCTTGCTGATTTATTTGATATGGTGCTGAAGCCAGAGTTTTTTGCCTATGAAGAGAGGGGTCGAGAAAATTTAATTAGCACGATTGCGTATTATTTAAATAAAAATGACAGTTTTGACCGGGTGTTTGAGCGAATGACTACCTACTTTGATGATGAGGTTTTGGATCAGAAGAAATTTATGAGGGTATTACTGGTGTGTTTGCAGCGTTATCAAAAGGCGGTGATTGATCATTCTTGAAGTGTGCCTGTTGTTTGGTGTTGCAAGTGTTTTTTTTTGTGAGTGATGAGATAAATCAAGTCATGAATATGGAAAGTTTGAGAAGGCGTAGCTTTTATGTTGGGTGGCGAGTAGTGAAGGATGCCGTTCTTAGTATTTTTAAAAGTGACGTTGTGGGGCAGGATACGGATAAGAATATGGCGGAAAATTCCGGGTCTAATATTCAGCAGCAAACCGCTAGTCTCGAATTTAATTGTAAAAGCAAGAAGTGGAGAGCCGTTAGAAGTTCTCAATTTTTAAGCTATAGAGCGCAGTTGAACGCATATAATGAGGCGTTGACAAGGGAGGCCAGAAACATGCCGCGTTTTACTGGAGAAGATAGTAAAGGAAATTTGGTCGTGCGAATGGAAATTGAAAATGTGGGGCGCGGGTATGAACCTAATCTTTTAGACCCCGCGAACCCGCGTTACATTCCTAAGATGAACGCCTTTGAGATGAAATTCGACTTTGAGACGTTGCAACCTATAGCACTTTATCCGATAGAGAAAATTTAATGTTGATGCACCCTTTTCTTGATGTCCAATACAGCCCATCCTTAGAACATTTTCTCGGTGGGTTCGATATATATGATCGCGAGGAGGCTCTTGGTGTTGAATTGTCGGCGTACGATCCTAACTGTCCTTTAGATAGAGATTTTTTAATATCTAAGTTTGTTGTCAAACGCTTCGCGAGGTTGAGCTATCGACACAAGTTTGTTTTGTTTTCCGTATTAAAGGAGGCTCTTGATGGTGATTTGAGTGTTTTTTCTGAGGCTTTGAAACATAACCCGCTGTCTCATTCTTTGCTTCCTTTAGGATGGGATGAAATGAACGATCCAAAGGCATTTTTCGAAGATATTTACATTAAGTTATCCGAAGCGTGGGGCGATGATCTATATAAGGCGGGTCAGGAAGATATTCTAACTTGGTAAGTGAGTCGTGCTTCGCTAAGAGATGAGTCAAAATTCTTTCGTTTACGTTTTTACTAAGAGGGGTTCTTTGCTACTAAATTGGAATGTGTTGTTGGTGTCGATAAGGATACAAATCAATTCGATCCCGTTCTAGACGAATAAACGATTGCCAGATAGTTGTCGAATAGATACAGGGTGTGTGGAAAAATGAGTGTGAGATTTCCAGAGCTTTTTCAGTTTTTAGCAGGCTACTTTCATCAGGATTGGAATTGTGATCATGAGACCGAAGATGATGTGATTCGATCATTTCTTGCTGACTCGTCGATAGAAACGCTCTCCCAAGTGAAAAGCGAGTTGCAGACCGTTTTGCTCACGATCCAGAGTGAAGACGAATTACAGGCTTTTTTATTTGAAGAAATTGGATGTTCCTACTATTACCCGTATGCGTGGTCGTCAGGGAAAGCTTGGCTAGAACATGTTTTTAGTATGCTCTAGCTATGGACCTTGTTTGGCATGACGAGCACTAATCGTACCCTGCCGCTGCACATTCAGTGACAGGGTGTAAACGACCATTGCGGGATGGGGGTGATGTCTCGCTGTTTTAGGGCGGCGGTTGCGGGAGCAGTAGTCGGGTGGTGCTGGATGATCGAGTAATCAGAGCGGGCATATCGTGGGCAAGCCACGCTCCTACGGGTTTTGTGTTGGATTTGATGCTTCTGAACGATAAAAACTGTGGGAGTGTGGCTTGCCCGCGATAGCGTCCACCCGGTCAGCGCTGTCCCGTCAGCCAGGCGCCTTCGGGTTCTGGCACAACCAGGCTGTCGATCACGTGCACGCTGTACCCCGGGATGTTCTTGGCGTGGTGTTTGGCCTGGGATGCCATTTCCGCCAGTTGGCTGGCATCGATGTCCGCGCAGGCTTCGGGATGCAGGTGCACGACGCCGATGGACAGGGACAGCAGCGGGAATTCCTGGCGTATGCCCTGGCGGTTGGGGGCGATAAAGCAGCCGGCTTCCAGGTGTTCGCTGCGGTAGAAGCGTCGGCACTGGCTCTGGAAGTCGTCCAGCAGTTGATTCAAACGTTTGCCCCAGTCTTCCGGGCCGAGCACCAGCAGGAAATCATCGCCGCCGATATGGCCGACGAAGTCGCGGGAGGGGTCGATACGGTCGTTCAGGCATTGGGCCAGGCACAGCAACACTTCGTCACCACGACCGTATCCATAGATGTCGTTGAAGGGCTTGAAGCTATCAATGTCGACGTAACAGATGACCGACTCGCGCTGCTGTTGCAGCAGCCGTGTGAGGCATTGCTGGATCGGTACGTTGCCCGGCAACAAAGTCAGGGGATTGGCGTAGCGGGCTTGCTGGATCTTCAGTTCGGTGATCAGTTTGAGCACATCGATCACCCGACCCAGGCCCAGGTAGCTGCCGTTGAGGGTGATGATGAAGTCTTCTTCGATGCGTTGCCGTGCGCGACTGGTTATCAGGCGGCTGACCTGTTGCAGCGTCTGGCTCATCTCTACCGCGAGAAAGTCGTCGCTCATCAGGCGGCTGATGGGTTTGCGGGCGAACAGATCGGTGGCAAACGGCTTGAGCAGGGCATCGGAGAGTGAATGCCGATGGACGATGCCGCAGGGCTGGCCCTGGTCATCGAGCACCGCCAGCGAGTTCAGGTTGGCCTGGCGGCGAAAGGCTTCGAGCACGTGGGCGGTCGGGGTGTTTTGACCGACCGCTGGCTGGTCATTGAGCAGGGCACTGAGGTCGCTGGCCTCATCGCTCAGCACCACGGCGTTGCTGTCTTGCCTCGGCATTAAGGTCCGGGCATCCCGGGGCGGGTGTTCCTGGGGGCGGCCGAGCAAATAGCCCTGGACCAGATCGACACCCATTTCAGTCAACACCGCCAACTCTTCCGGCAACTCGATGCCCTCGGCGATCACCTGGGCTCGCGAGGCCTTGGCGATTTGCAGGATCGAGCCGACGAATTCGCGCTTGAGCGCATCCTGGTGGATGCCATCGATAAAGTGCCGGTCGATCTTCACATAGTCGGGGCGCAACTCGGACCACAGGCGCAGGCTCGAATAGCCCGCACCCAAGTCATCCAGGGCAATGGAAAAGCCCATCGCCCGATAGTGATGCAGTGCCGTTTGCAACAACTGGAAGTCGTCGATGGGCGTCTGTTCGGTGAGTTCGATCACGACCTGGCTGGGCGGTATGCCGAAGTCCTGCAACAGTTGCAGGGTACGGCCCGGCTGGTGGGCGGCTTCGAGCAGGGACTCGGGGGAAACGTTGAGGAACAGCATGCCGGGCAGTTGCTGTTCGTTGAATCGCCGGCATGCGCTCTGGCGGCAGGCGATTTCCAGTTCACTGAGGCGACCGGCCTGGCGGGCGACGGCGAACAAGGCGATGGGGGAGTGCAGTGGACTGTTGGAGGGGCCGCGGCTCAAGGCTTCGTAGCCCAGGATGCGTCGCTCGGAGAGGCAAATAATGGGTTGGAACAGACTGTGCAAACCGCCTTGAGTCAGAATTGAGCTCAACGCACTCAGCTGTTCGGTTGTGGTCATGGCGTTCTCTGGCGATGAAAAAAGGACTGGGCGTGCTCTCGGTAAAGAGAGCACGCCCAGCGCGTTATTTCACGACAGAATGATGACTGTTTGATGACGCTCCCGAGAGCGTCAGCATTAAATTGCCATCATTTTTGCAGCGACTCAGTGTTTGGCCACCGCGGTGTTGAGCTTGAGGTAGTCCAACAGAATTCGCCCGGTTTCGCTCAGGTACGCATCGTCTTCCGGCTTGGTGTTGTCCGGTTCGGCTGCGATGGCGTCTTCGTCTTCTTTCTTCAGCTCTTTGAGCGGCTCTTCGCCCTTGGCCTTGCGACGGATGTTCTCCATGGCCAGTTGTTTGGCTTCGATATCGGCGTGCTGGGCACGACGCTCGGCTTCGTTGAGGCTGACCGTCTTCTCCGCCATCAATTTCTGCGCCAGGGCCAGCTTGTCGCGGATGAACACGAACTCCGCGTCCTTGGCCGTACGCAGGTCATGCTCGGACTTGAGCTGGCTGATGTACGGTTTGAACGGATCCGCCGCAGGCTTGATCGCGGCCTTGATGGTGTCCCACGGCATGGCTTCCGGCAGGGCGCTTTCGCCGATTTCCTTGGTGTCGATGATCGACGGGTAATCGATATCCGGCAGTACGCCCTGATGCTGGGTGCTCTGCCCGGAAACCCGGTAGAACTTGGCCAGGGTCAGCTTCAGCTCGCCATGGTTCAGCGGCTGAATGGTCTGCACGGTACCTTTACCGAAGGTCTGGCCGCCGATGATCAATGCACGGTGGTAGTCCTGCATGGCGCCGGCGAAAATCTCCGAAGCCGAGGCGGACAAGCGGTTGACCAGCAATGCCATCGGACCTTTGTAGAAAGCCCCCGGGTTTTCGTCTTCCAGTACATCGACGCGGCCATCGGCGTTGCGTACCAGTACGGTCGGCCCCTTGTCGATGAACAGGCTGGTCAGCTCGGTGGCTTCCTGCAAGGAGCCGCCGCCGTTGTTGCGCAGGTCGATGACGACGCCGTCGACCTTTTCTTTCTGCAGTTCGGTCAGCAGTTTCTTGACGTCGCGCGTGGTGCTCTTGTAATCCGGATCACCGGCACGGAAGGCCTTGAAGTCCAGGTAGAAGGCCGGGATCTCGATGATGCCGAGCTTGTAGTCCTTGCCGTCCTGCTTGAGGTTGAGCACGGACTTCTTCACCGCCTGATCTTCGAGTTTCACCGCTTCACGGGTGATCGGCACGATCTTGCTGGTCTGGTCGTTTGGTGCATTGCTGGCCGGAATCACCTCCAGGCGCACCACGGTGCCTTTCGGACCGCGGATCAGCTTGACCACTTCATCCAGGCGCCAGCCCACTACGTCGACCATCTCCTTGTTGCCCTGGGCAACGCCGATGATCTTGTCGGACGGGGCGACCTGCTTGGTCTTGTCCGCAGGGCCGGCAGGAACCAGGCGCACGATCTTCACCTGATCGTTGTCGTTCTGCAGCACGGCGCCAATGCCCTCCAGGGACAGGCTCATGTTGATATCGAAGTTTTCCGCGTTATCCGGTGACAGGTAGTTGGTGTGCGGATCGTAGGACATGGCGAACGTGTTGATGTACGCCTGGAAGATGTCTTCGGCACGGGTCTGGTCCAGGCGTGCCAATTGGTTCTTGTAGCGCTTGGTCAGGGTTTCCTGGATCTGCTTGGAGTCCTTGCCGGCGATCTTCATGCGCAGGACTTCGTCCTTGACGCGCTTGCGCCACAGGTCGTCAAGTTCGGCAGTGGATTTGAGCCAAGGGGCGTCCTTGCGGTCGATCAGCAAGGTTTCCTTGCCGGTGAAGTCCATTTTGTCGACGCCCTTGTCCAGCTCGGCCAGGGCAAAGTCCAGACGCGCCTTGACGCGGTCCAGGTAGCGCTTGTAGATGGTGAACCCGGCGTTGAGGTCGCCGCTCTTGAGGAAATCGTCGAACTGGGTTTTCCACTTGTCGAATTCGGCAATGTCGCTGGCCATGAAATAGCTGCGTGCCGGATCCAGCAACTTGAGATAGCTGTCGTAGATGATCACCGAGCGTGCGTCATCCAGCGGTGGCTTGCTGTAGTGGTGGCGCTTGAGCAGTTCCACGACGTTCAGACTGGCGATGACTTCGTCACGATCAGGTTGAAGCTTGTCCCAGCTATTGGCTGCGAATGAACTGGCAGACAGCGGCAAAAGGCCGATGCCGATGAAAAGGGCGAGGGCGGTACTGGGGAACAAACGCTTCATGTTGATTCGACGCGGGGACAATTGATAACGCATATTAGGCCGTCTTTGAAGTCGCCGGTTCCACAAGGGCCGGTCGCATAAGCAAAAAGCCCGGCGCTACCGCTTCGGGCTCAGTCCAGACTCACTATGGAGGCACTGTGAAAGCATTGCAAGGCGTTGACGGTCAAGTGGAGTGGGTTGAAGAGCCGAGTCCCGTGTGTGATGCAGGGCAAGTTCGCATACAAGTGGCGGCCGCGGGCCTCAATCGCGCCGATTTGTTGCAGAAGGCAGGCTTGTATCCGCCACCTCCGGGGGCCAGTCAGGTCCTTGGTCTAGAGTGTTCGGGCGTGATCAGCGAAGTCGGCCCGGGATCGTCGTGGCGAGTGGGGGATCGGGTTTGCGCCTTGCTGGCCGGGGGCGGGATGGCCCAAGAGGTGGTTGTCGACGGACGGCATGTGTTGCCGGTTCCCGACGAAATGTCGTTGGCTGAGGCCGCCGCGCTGCCGGAAGTGTATGCAACCGTGTGGTTGAATTTGTTTCAACTCGCTGCCCTCAAACCCGGCGAAAAAGTTTTGTTGCACGCCGGGGCAAGTGGAATTGGTTCAGCCGCCATTCAGTTGTGCAAGGTGTTCGGCAATCCTTGCTGGGTCAGTGTCGGTTCCGCTGAACGCCTGGCCTACTGCGAAGCCCTTGGCGCCCAGGGAGGCGTAGTGCGCACCGGTGATCTGGAGAGCTTGAGGGATCTGGGGCCGTTCGACGTGATCCTCGACCCCGTGGGTGGCAACTATGCGGCGCTGAACCTGAAGCTGCTGGCCGGTGATGGTCGTTGGGTGCTGATCGGCCTGATGGGCGGGCGCGAGGCCAAGCTCGATCTGGCGCAGGTGCTGGCCAAGCGCGTGCAATTGCTGGGATCGACCCTGCGCAGCCGCGACGATCAGTTCAAGGCGGATCTGTTCAGCGATCTGAGCCAGCATGTCTGGCCGCTGTTCGCCGAGAAGCGCCTGAGTGCGCAATTGGCCAAAACCTTCCCGATCTCGGACGCCGAGGCGGCGTTTGCGGAGTTGGCGAGCAACAAGGTCGAAGGGAAGCTGGTGCTGGTGATCGACGAAAGCCTCAAGTAAAAACTGTAGGAGCGAGGCTTGCCCGCGATGCAGGCGAAGCGGTCTGTCTGTCAGACCGCGTTATCGTTCATCGCGAGCAGGCTCGCTCCCACAAGGGGCCTGGTTACTTCCAGATGTGGATCGGCCAGCCAGCCTTTTCCGCCTGCTCACGCAGCGCCGGGTCCGGGTTGACCGCGTGCGGGAAGTCCACTTTCAGCAACAGCGGCAGATCGTTGCGCGAGTCGGAATAGAAACTGGCGCCTTCCAGGTTTTCCTCTTCGGCATCCAGCCATTCCAGCAGCCGGGTGATCTTGCCTTCGCGGTAGGTCAGGGTGCCGACGGTTTTGCCAGTGTACACCCCGTGAGCCACTTCCAGGTTGATCCCCAGAATCTCGTCGATGCCCAGGCGTTCGGCAATCGGCGCGACCAGGTGCGTGCCTGAAGCCGAGATCACCAGGATGCGGTCGCCGGCCTTGCGGTGGGCGGCGATGGCCTTGGTGGCATCGCTGAAGATGATCGGCTCGATGAAGTCCTCCACCCAGGGGCCAACCAGGTGCTCGACCTCTTGCGGGGTGCGGCCGATCATCGGCTCCAGGCTGAAGGTCATGTAGTCTTCCATGGCCAGGTGCCCCCGGCCGTAGGCATCCATCAACTCCTTGTCTCGACGCAGGAAGGATTCGCCATCGACCCAGCCGAGGCGGGCCATCTGTTCGCTCCACAGCGAGGCGCAATCGCCGTGGATCAGGGTTTCGTCCAGATCAAAAATTGCCAGGGCCATCAGTGCAGTTCTCTCTTCAAAGTCGGCGTGGGCATCAGGCTACCTCACGCAGCGCTGTCGGATCGATGGAAAGTGCCAGACGCTGACCATCGGGATGCAGATCGGACGCCGAACGGTTCAGTACATCCACCACCAGCTCGACCCCCCGGGCTTCGATCCGGTAGCGAATCACATTGCCCAGCAGGCTGTGGCTGCGCACTTGTGCGTCGAGTTCGCCGTTGAGGCTCAGTTCGATGGCCTCCGGGCGAATCGCGATCCGGTGGTTGATCGGCCGCTGCAGCAGTTTCGTCGCGCTTGCGGCGTCCAGCAGGTTGTAGTTGCCGATGAAGCCTGCGGCAAACACATCCACGGGCGCGGTGTACAGGGTTTCGGCGTCGCCGCTTTGTACGATTTTTCCCTGATTCATCAGGAAAATCCGGTCAGACATGGTCAGGGCTTCTTCCTGATCGTGCGTGACGAAGATCGTGGTCAAGCCCAGTTCGCGCTGGATCTGACGGATCTGTTCGCGCAGGTGTTTGCGAATCCGCGCATCCAGGGCCGACAGCGGCTCATCGAGCAGCAACAGCCGTGGCCGGGTCACCAGGGAGCGGGCCAGGGCGACACGCTGGCATTGGCCGCCGGACAGCTGATGCGGATAGCGGGCGGCAAAATCATGCAGCTCCACCAGTTTCAGCACTTCGGCGACGCGCTTTTGACTGTCATCGGCATTGACCTTTTGCATGCGCAGGCCAAAGGCAACGTTCTGTTCGACGGTCATGTTGGGGAACAAGGCGTAGCTCTGGAACACCATGCCGATCCCGCGCTTTTGCGGGCTAAGCGGCACGATATCGACGCCATCGAGCAGAATCTTGCCGCCATCGACCGGTGTCAGCCCGGCGATGCAGCGCAACAGTGTGGATTTGCCGCAACCGGACGGGCCGAGCAAGGTGACGAATTCGCCTTTGCCGATTTCGCAGTTGATGTCGCTGAACACTGTGGTGCCGGCGTAATTCTTGTGAAGATGTTGGACGCTGACATAGCTCATTCGCTTTTGTCCCTGTTCAAGATGTTGGCCGCCCAGGTCAGAACCAGTACGAAGAAGAAGTAGGAAATCACCAGTGCGCTGGTGAAGTGGCCGCTGCTGTTGCGCATGTTGTTGAGGTAGACCTGCAGGGTTTCGTAACGGGTGCCGACGAGGATGTTGGCGAACACGAATTCACCGAACAGAAACGAGAACGACAACAGCAGCGCCACCATCAAGCCCTTGCGCAGGTTCGGCAGCACCACCAGGAACGCCGCCTGCCAGGTGCTGGCTCCGAGCAGTTGGGCGGCGTCCATCAGATCGCGCAAGTTGATCGCCTGCAAGTTGTTGGTGATTGCCCGGTACATGAACGGCAACGCCACGGTGAAGTAACAACCGATCAGGATCCAGGGCGTGCCGACCATGGTGAAGGGGCCGGAACCGTAGAGTTGCAGCAGCCCCACCGACGACACCACCGGCGGCACGGCGAAGGGCAGCAGGATCAGGATGTTCATCAGGGCATCGAGTTTCGGGAAGTGGTAATGCACCACGAACAGTAGCGGCAGAATCAACACCACCGACAGCAATAGTGCCCCCACGCACACCAGCAGCGATTGGCCGAAAGCGCTGAGAAAGCGCGGGTCGCTCCATAGCTGCACGTACCACTTGATACTGAAGCCGCTGGGCAAAATGGTTGCCGACCAACTGCTGGAGATCGAGTAGATAAAGGTGCCGAGCAGCGGCAGCAGCAGAACGGCAAACAGCAGGTAGACCATGACCCGATGGTAGAGACCCACGGGGCCGGATTCAGCGCGAGACATGGTAGCTCCTCTTCAACAGCAACTGATGCACCACGGTCACCAGGGTCATCAATGCCACCAGCACCACGGCCAGGGCACTGGCCAGGTTCGGGTCCAGGGAAATGTCGCCTGACACCATCGCCGCGATGCGGATCGGCAACACGTTGAAGTTGCCGGTGGTCAGGGCGTACACCGTGGCGTAGGCGCCGAGGGCGTTGGCCAGCAGGATGACGAACGTACCGAGCAGCGCCGGCGTCAGCACCGGCAGGCCGATGTGGCGCCAGAACTGCCAGCCGTTGGCGCCGAGCAGCGCGGCGGACTCGCGCCAGTCTTCGCGCAAGGCATCGAAGGCCGGGTAGAGGAGCAACACGCCAAGGGGAATCTGGAAGTAGGTGTAGAGAATGATCAGCCCGGTCTTCGAATACAGGTTGAAATCCTGAATGAGCCCGGCCTGCTTGAGCATGATGGTGAAGCTGCCGTTGAAGCCCAGCAAAATGATAAAGGCGAAGGCCAGTGGCACGCCGGCGAAGTTGCTGGTCATGTTGGCGAAGGCGTTGACGAAGTTACGCAGTTTCGAATCGACCCGGCGCAGGGAGTAGGCGCCCAGCACCGCGATGATGATGCCGAACACGCTGGACCAGAAACTGATCTCCAGGCTGTACTGGATCGCCTGCAGGTAAAACTTCGAATTGAAGATCTTGCTGAAGTTGGCCAGGCCCCAACCGAACTCTTCCGATTGCAGGCTGTTGATCATCACCCAGAACAACGGGGCGAGCTGGAACACGAAGAAGAACAGTGCAAAGGGCACCAGGCACAGGGCCGCCAGCCATTTGCCGCGTTTCATGGAGGTCACTTGAGCAACTCCCGGCACACGGGTTTGTCGTGGGGCACGCCCAGCAACTGGCAGACGGTGCCACATATCTCGGTCTGTCGTGGCTTGGCGCCGGCATCGAGGCTGAAGGCATCGCCCAGCACGAACAGCGGCACTTCCCGCTCCTCGGGTAGCAGGCCGTTATGGGAGCGGTCATTGTTCATGCCGTGGTCGGCGGTCACCAGCACCTGGTAACCGGCGTCCAGCCAGGTTTGCAGGTAGTCGGCCAGGATGATGTCGGCCGAACGTGCGCTGTTGCGGTATTGCGGGGTATCGAGACCGTGCTTGTGCCCGGCGTCGTCGATGTTCATGGGGTGCACCAGCAGGAAGTTTGGCGCATGGCGCAGCCGCAGGCTTTCGGCGTCGGCGAACAGATGCGAATCGGGGTAGTGGTCGCTCCAGTAGAAATGTCCGTGCTGGATCGGCAGTTCCGGGTTGTCGGTATGGCGATCCCGCGCCGCCACGAACGGCGAACGGTTATACAGCTCGCTGACCCAGTGATAAGCCGCTGCTGCGGTCACCAGACCCGCGTCTCTGGCGTAGTGGTAGATGCTGCGCTGGTTGGACAGGCGCGAAACGTTGTTGTGAACGATGCCGCTGTCGATGGGAGGGACGCCGGTGAGGATGCATTCGTAAAGATGGGCAATGAAACCGGTCCAGTTGAAACCCAGCGGCGCCGGGGCCGTTTCGCCCGCCGCAAGCGCCGGCATCGCCGCATCCGGCACCCAGCCCAT